>JABUUR010000212.1 GCA_021443065.1 Fibrobacter sp. | reverse complement strand
GGGATGACAAAGTGAGAGGGAGATCCCGGGTCGGAGCCCGGGATGACAAAGTGAGAGGGGGTCCCGGCTCGGGGGCCGGGATGACAGTAGGGGTGGCAGGGATGACAAGGGAGGCGAGTTTTTGCAGGGCAAAGAACATGAGGCTGATGGAGTACAGGGTGAATACGAACCAGAGGGGGCCCGACCCGATGGATGATTTTCCGGCCACAAAGATTTTGGCCAGGTTCCAGTAAATGTAGTCCCAGGTCCCTGCGATTTCGGGGTGGATGTTCATTACCGTCATCTTGGGGGCCCGGGGGAACAAGTCGAAATTCCATACCACAGGGTCCAACGCCAAGAACAGCAATGAAAGCATAATATACGGCAGGAGCAAGACCTTGGTCTTGTGCAGGGCGTAACTTTTGAAATCCTTGAAGCGTCGGGTGCTGAACAGGACCCCCGAAATAAAGAAGAAGGCGGACATGCGGAAGGCGCTCAGGTGCTGCATTCCCATGTCGATGCAACTGAAGGATTGCTCTACATGGAAAAGGCAAACCAGCAAAAGGACGAACCCCTTGTATTCGTCAATCCATCCGATGCGGTTTTGCGAGGTTTCCATTTTTAGAACCAGTTTTTTTCGTTTTCGATGGTGGTGGCGGGGCCGTGGCCTGGCAGAACCAAGGTGCTTGCGGGCAGGGTTAATAGTTTGTTCTTAATTCCTGTGACAAGGGCTTGGTCGTCGCCGCCGAAAAGGTCGGAACGCCCCCTGCCCCCCGCGAACAGGATGTCGCCGGAAAACAGCAGGTGGGTAACGTTTGTCGCACTCTGTCCGTTGATAATGACCTCGCCCGGATTTTCGCAGTAGAGTGCAATGCCTCCGGGGGAGTGGCCCGCAATGTGCAGCACCTGCAAGGCGATTTCGTCATGGCCGCTTCCAACGCATACGGCGTCTCCTTCGGCAAGAAAGTCTTGGATGGCGGGGGCTGGTTCTTCGCAGGGCAGGCCGTACATGTCGCTTTGCTCTTCCTGCAGGTCCAATAAAAAGATGTCTTCTTCGTGGGCTTCCGCCTTTATCCCGAAGGCCCGTTCTGCAAAGGCGTTGCCCAGGACGTGGTCTAGGTGAAGGTGGGTGTTGACAACTCGTTTTACCGTAATCCCGTTGTCCTTGATGAACTGGGCGAGCCTTGACTGTTCCGCCGTATTGCTTACGCTGGGGTCTACGAGAATCCCGTCTCCGGCACGGTTCCAAAGGATAAATGCGTTGACTCCGAAGGGATTTACTGTAAAAATCTGTATTTTCATGGTCAAAATATAGATAAACATGGGTATATCCTCTTTTGGAATAGAACTTGCATTTGCGATTGATATTGCGGTTTGTTATATTAATAGAACCCCGCTCCTATGCGGACTAACTCTTTGTGCATTGCAACTCAACTGGTATATTGTTATGGAAATAAATAAGGATATTGCCGATCTGGAATCGGCTGAAAATCGTAAGCGCAAGGCAAGGAAATTTGTCCTGTGCTATCACAACTTCAATGTGAAGAATTGCAAACGGGCCTCTGCAGAAATCCGAAAGATCGCTGCCGCCGCAGGTTCTCCCATTACTATCGCGGTGGTGCCCTCCATCGGTGGCGTGCCGGAATCCGAAGTGGAGTATTTCTGCGAACAGATCGAGGCCTTTATCAGGGACGGCTATGAAATCGTCCTTCATGGGGCCCGCCATCGGGCAGACCTCTTTGTGAACCGCTCCTTCTTTGGCAAGGTGGCCCTCTGGCTCTCCCACAATGGGGCGGAATTTGCAGGCTTGAGCAAGCGATTCTCCCAGGCCCTTCTGGACCGGGGAATCGCCCTTTGGAACGCACACGGCCTAGGCAAGGCTTCGGGTTTTGTGCCTCCCGTATGGATCGACAACAAGTACCTGCGTAGCCAGGCCCTCAAGCACTTTGACAACTACGAAGACCTGATTTGCATCTACAAGAAAAAGGGCGAGCATGTCAAGACCTTCGGTTCTCCTTTGTTGACTTTTTCCGCCCTGCCTAAGTTCCTCCTTGGCCCCTATCTGGCCATCGCATGCTTTGTATTCTGGGCCCCTGCAGGTATTCCACGCCTTGTTTTCCACAGCGAAGATTTCCGCAACCTTGGTGAAAACCGTGTGCTGAACATGGTCCGCTATGCGGCTGTCATGCGCGAGAACATCAAGTACAAGGACTTGTAATCCTGTTGCTTTCTAACTTTTTTTGTTCTCCCGCATCTAATTTTTGCTTTTTTCTAATTCTACGATATAAGAGACTGCTTTATGATATTGAATAAATTCCTTGCTCGCACTGAGTACGATTCTTACGAGGATCTGTACCAGAATTTTAAATTATCCATACCCTCGAACTTCAACTTTGCCTACGACGTGGTGGACGAGTATGCAAGGACCGAACCTAAGCGCGAAGCCTTGGTCTGGTGCGACGACAACGACGAAAGCCACATCTTTACCTTCAAGGATTTGTCCAGGGCATCACAGCGCACGGCGAATTTCCTTGTGAACAACGGAATCAAGAAAGGCGACCGGGTGATGCTCATTCTGCGACGTCGCTACGAGTTCTGGTATTTCTTGCTGGCCCTCCATCGCATTGGCGCCATCGCCATTCCGGCCACCAACATGCTGTCGTCCCACGACCTGGAATACCGTTTCAATGCCGCCGGCGTAAAGATGGTGGTGACCTACGACGACCCCGCCTTGCAAAAGGAAGTGGAAACTGCCCAGGAAAAGTGCGATTCTGTAGAAAAGATGGTGACTGTTGGCCAGGCCCGCCAACAGTGGATCAGTTTTTACGACGATTACGAAATTTGCCC
>JABUUR010000468.1 GCA_021443065.1 Fibrobacter sp. | reverse complement strand
GGTGAACGCGCCTACGACATCTATTCCCGTCTCCTTAAGGAACGCATCATCTTCTTGGGAACCCCCATCAACGATGAGGTGGCCAACAATGTCATGGCCCAGTTGATTTTCCTTGAATACGAGAACCCGGAAAAGGATATTACGCTGTACATCAACAGCCCCGGTGGTTACGTTTCGGCAGGCTTGGCCATTTACGACACCATGCAGCATGTTCGCCCGAACATCGCTACCATCTGCATCGGTAGTTGCGCATCCATGGCTGCAGTGCTTTTGGCTGCGGGCACCAAGGGCAAGCGTTACGCTCTCCCTCATTCCCGTATCATGCTGCACCAGCCTTCCGGCGCCGCTACCGGCCAGTCCACCGACATCCAGATTACTGCCAAGGAAATCGTCCGCACCAAGGACACCCTTGCAGAAATTGTTGCAAAGCATACCGGAAAGTCTATCGAGGAAGTCCGCGAAAAGACCGACCGCGACTTTTACATGGGTCCCGAAGAAGCCAAGTCCTTTGGCGTCATTGACGAAATCTTCGTTCCGCGTAAAGAGGGTATCTAATGTATCGTAACGGGAAGAATCATCCCATGGTGAGTTGCAATTTTTGCGGCAAGCCGGCAGAACAAGTCGAAAAGATGATTACAGGCGCTGGGGTGCACATTTGCAGTGAATGTGTGTCCATGTGCCACCGCATTATTCAAGAAGATCGTTCCCGTACACAACAGGCGTCTGCCGCCGCGGCCCTTGCCTCCACACCGCTTCCGTGCCCCTCCGAGATCAAGGCCCACTTGGACGAATTTGTTATCGGGCAGGACCAGGCCAAGATGGCCCTTTCGGTCGCTGTCTACAACCACTACAAGCGTCTGCGTTACAAACAAGATAACAACGACAAGTCCGGCGTGGAGGTGGAAAAGTCCAACTTGCTGCTGGTGGGCCCCACGGGTTCCGGCAAGACTCTTCTCGCCCAGACCATGGCCCGTTTCTTGAACGTCCCCTTTACCATTGCCGATGCGACCGTCCTTACGGAGGCGGGTTACGTTGGCGAAGACGTGGAAAACATCATTGTGCGCCTGCTCCAGGCAGCGGAATACGACGTGGCCAAGGCCGAACGGGGCATCATTTTCATTGACGAAATTGACAAGATTGCGCGCAAGACGGCCAACCCCTCCATCACCCGCGACGTGAGCGGCGAAGGCGTGCAGCAAGGTTTGTTGAAAATTTTGGAAGGTACCGTGGCCGCGGTGCCCCCCAAGGGTGGCCGCAAGCATCCGGAGCAGTCCCTGGTGCAGGTGAACACCAAGAACATTTTGTTCATTTGCGGTGGCGCCTTCGAGACCTTGGACAAGATCATCGCCCGGCGCGTCAACAAGGGCGGCATGGGCTTCGGTGCCGACATCCGCAGCACCAAGGAAAACACCTTGAGCGAACTTTTCAAGGTGATGGAACCCGATGACTTGATCCAGTTCGGCCTGATTCCCGAGATTGTCGGGCGCTTGCCTGTTGCCGTCGCCCTCGAGGAACTTGACGAGGCCGCCTTGCTGAACATTCTGACCGAGCCCAAGAACGCCCTGGTCAAGCAGTACAAGAGCCTGTTTGCCATGGACGGCATCGAGCTGGATTTCGAAGACGATGCCCTCAAGGAAATCGTCCGCGAGACCATCGTCCGCAAGACGGGTGCCCGCGGCCTGCGTTCCGTGCTGGAAAAGGCATTGCAGCGTTACATGTTCGAGTTGCCCGGCTCGGGCGTCAAGAAACTGACTGTGACTGCGGAAATGGTTCGCAAGGGCTTGAACTCTGCCGCGGAGTCTGCGGAGATTCCCGCCACGAAATCTGCGGAGGCCGAGGGTGAGCCCCCTGCGGCAGCTCCCAGGAGAGGCCGCAAGAAGGCTTCGTAAAATAAAGGCGCCGGGCAGAAATGTTCGGCCTTTTCTTGATTTATCTATCTTTGTTTTTATATGAGTATTGATTTTTCCAAGACTTTCCCGCTGCTCCCCTTGAGGGACGCCATTGTCTTTCCCCTGACGACCCGCCGCATTTTGGTGGGCCGAGATGTTTCCCTGAAGGCCCTGGAATACGCCGAGGCCCACGACAACGAGATTATTCTTTCTGCACAAAAGAACGTAGAACAGGACCAGATAGAAAATCCCATGCTGGATTTGTACTCCGTAGGTGTGCTTGCCCGCATTAGCAACGTGACTCCGTTCCCCAACGGTTGCGTCAAGGTGGTGCTGGAGGGTGATGCCGTCGTGGACTTGCGCTCCATCGTTTCTAAGAACGGATTTTACAAGGTCACGGTTTCTCCCAGGATTCCTGCAATCACCCTGAAGGACAAGTGCGGCAAGTTCGAGGCTGTTTTAAACCAGTTCAGGGAGTATTCCATGCACCGGAATATCGCCGAAGGCATGGTGGACGCCTTGTTTACCATGGATAGTCACCTGAACGCCTTCTACGGCATGATTCCCTTTTTGCAGGTCTCCTTGGACGAACGCCAGCGCCTTTTGGAAATCGGCGACATCGATGCCCTGGCGGACCGTCTTCTCGAAGTGATGCAGGTGGCCGCCATCAATGACAATGTCATGGTGAGGGTGCAGCAGAGTGTTCGCCAGAAAATGGCCCAGCAGCAAAAGGAATGGTTCATTTCAGAACAGATCCGTCAGTTGCAAGACGAACTCGACGGCGATAGCGGCACCTCCGAGCCGGACCAGCTTTTAAAGAAAATAAAGGAAAAGAAGTTCGAGCCCGCCATCCAGGAAAAACTGGAAGAAGAAATTTCACGCATGCGGCTTATGCAACCCACGTCGCCGGAATACGCCGTAAGCCGAAACTACCTGGACTGGTT
>JABUUR010000526.1 GCA_021443065.1 Fibrobacter sp. | reverse complement strand
CGGAACTTGTCGTCGAACTTGTAGATGTCGGGAGCCCAGACGTCTTCCATGGTGGGGGCGTAGCTGTAAATCCACTGGGGGAAGGCGGTCATGGTCTTGCCGTGGGATTTCCAGCTGACCATATCCTCGGAAGTCCACAGGGAAAGCTGGTTGTTGGTGGTCATGAGGGCGTAGCCGTCCTCAAAGCGGACCATGCTGGGGTCGTGCCCCGGCTGCAAGTTGTCCTTGGCGTACCAGTCGGCGGCCATGACGAACTGTACCCCGGCAGCAACACAAAGTCCGTTCAAAAAAAATCTAGAAAAAATGTTACCCATACCAATCCTTTTTTTATTAAAATATAAAATAAAAAGTCAACATTACACAAATAATTTTTTTATTTATAATTAATATTTTTGTTTTATTTAAGATTTAAAAGTCTACATTTTGAATTTCAACCTTAAAAATCACCCATAAAGGATTCAACCGCAAATCCGGCGCACCGGCAAAATCCCTGAAAATAAAGAAGCCCCCACTCTCATGGGGACTTCTCATTTGGATGTAGGAGAATCTAGGGTACGGAAATCTTGTAGGCACCGCCCCTATTCAGAGACTTTACCATATAGACTCCGGACTTTTGCGTCAAAACCTTTACCTGATGGCGGATGTCGCCCAAACCAGCCCCACTCACCCGACCCAGGAATTTTCCCGCAAGGCCAAACACGTTATATTCCTGCAGGGTACCCAAGGAAAACTCAAGAGCACTTCCGATGGACTGGGGTCCGGAGCCTTCGGGTTCCACCACTTCCCCTGCCGGAGCCTCGATTTTCTTGATGGAGACATTATCCAAGGACAAAGTCCCGGTGGCGGCCCCAGCATTGAAACTTAGACGGCCATTGGTATCCGTGGCGGCAGTCATCTGGAATTTCAGCGAGTACGTCTTTGAAGAAGTGCCGATTTCGAAGTTTTGAGATTCCTTCAGGTAACTCGCCCAGGGGTCCACGTGCTGCTCCACGTTCACCTCCAGAGTCCGGGCGCTGCCGGCACTGGCATCAAAGGAAATCTCGTACCATAGGTCCTTTTCCAGGCGAAGATTGTGCTGGATCAGTTGCACGGTGTAGGGCTGCGCCCCGACGGAAGAAATTTCCAGATTGTACTTTCCGTCCTTTACGAAACCTGTAGACTTGGCATCGCCATGGTTCTGAAGGGTCCACGCATTCGCAGTGGAGTCAAAACCGCCGTTGTAAATGGAATCCCGATTGGTAGGCTCAACAAAAGGAGGCTCCACAGGGACATCTTCGGCAACACCGTCCAGTGAGAAACGCTTTACAAAATTCCAGATTTCGTCGGAGGTGTTGACGCTTGCCAAGTCCATGGAGTACCAGTGGCCCTTTCCGGCAATGGACATGAGGCGGATCTCGCTACCGCCCTGGCAGCCAGTCCAGATTTCCAGGGATGCCGCCGAAGAGGTGCGACCCACCGGGTATTGCTTGTACAGGGTTGAATTGGAATTACATTTTTCGTAGGTCACCCAGTTCTTTAAATTGCTGACGCCGCCGTTATAGTTCACCACATCGTCGGTAGTGCCGTGGGTGTGGATAATGGGCATGGGACGGCTCCCCGAAGGGGTTCCGCCCCCCAGAGGGTAGCCTGAACAGGGGGCAATGGCTGCAATCTGGTCTGCCATCTTGGTAGCCGCATAGTAGCTCATCATGCCGCCCATGGAAAATCCGGAAACGTACACACGTTTTTTATCGATGCCGTACTTGGAATACATATCGTTGATGATGGCCTTCAAAAAGTTCAAGTCCTTGGTGCCGCTCAAATCCCAGGACTTGCCCTCGCCGTTGGGGAACACCACTACAAACCGCGCAGTGTCGGCAATGGGTTCCCACTTGGCAGCGTTCTGCTGGTAGGGGGCATCCTGGTTCATGCCGTGCATCTGTATAATAAGGGGACGATTCTTCTCGATGTTTTTCGGCGCATACACATTCATGGTACGGTTTTTGCCGTCTACAGTGAGATTATCTGCCACCGCCAAGGATATAAACCCGGAGACAGCAACCAAAAGTGCAGGCACGAGGCCTGTAGCAAATTTTTTGCCCAACATTCCATACTCCTTATCGGCAGGAACAACCCTGCCACATGCACCTCGGGCACCACCCCTCGGTACACCTTGTAAACTAAATTTCCGAGTGAGCAATATCACATACCGATATGCAAATCCCATTGATAAAATGTCAACGGCACATTCTCGGCACAAATACTGCACAAATTTTCACCCCATTTTCAAAAATTTTATTATATTTTGCGAAAACCAGGTAAAGTTTGGAAAAAATTGAGCGAAATCCCCCTAGTGTACGTTTTTGACACTCAAAAATTCCTAAACTTGCCGAGGACTACGAAATAATTTCGCAAAACGCTAAAAAACGCTTATAAAGGATTCGCTGCAAAGCGCTTTAAAAATATGGCAGTAAAATACGACGAAAGCAACATCAAGACACTGGAATGGTACGAGCACATCCGCATGCGCCCGGGTATGTACATCGGCAAACTGGGCGACGGACAGAGCCCCGACGACGGCATCTACGTGCTGGCAAAGGAAGTCATCGACAACTCCATCGACGAATTTGCCATGGGCGCCGGCAAAAAAATTGAAATCACCATGGAAGACCACGCCTGCAAGGTGCGTGACTACGGCCGCGGCATTCCGCTAGAAAAGGTCATCGACTGCGTAAGCAAGATGAACACCGGCGGCAAGTACGATTCCGAAGCCTTCCAGAAATCCGTGGGCATGAACGGCGTGGGTACAAAGGCGGTCAACGCCCTCTCCACCACCTTCGTGGTGCGAAGCATCCGCGACGG
>JABUUR010000340.1 GCA_021443065.1 Fibrobacter sp. | reverse complement strand
GTCTTTCTAAGCGCTAAAGCGCTAAGAAATGCTTCATCCCGGGCTTGCCCCGGGATCCCTCTTACACATCATCGAAAAAACGAACACAGCGAGGCTTTTTCGTATGAAGGCCGGGGGAACGGGCGGGACAAAAAAAATGTAAAAAATCTGCAACATTTCATCCAAATTAACGTATATTGTTTGTAAGCTCTCCCTAGGGTTTATATGAAAAAAGGTTTTACACTTATAGAACTCATGGTAGTCATCGTCATTATGGGCGTACTATCGGCGGTGGCCGTACCCAAGATCTTTAGTCTTGTCGCCAAGGCCAAGGTCAGCGAGATTCAGTCGGCCGCCGGCTCCTACATACACCTACAGGAAGCATACCTTGCAGGGAGTCCCACCTTCGGCAACTGGAGCGCCATTGGCTACACAGCTCCCGGCGACGGCAATTCCAATAATTTCTGCTACAGTCAGGGGACCATAACCAGCTCCGCCGAAATCGAGACCAACGATAACGGAACCATCGGATGGGGTGCGTCCAACAAAAGCAAGTTAAACAGCTGCGCAACCAACAGCTGGTGGTCCATCTCCATAAGCGGAAAAGACAAGCCAAACATCGCCTACAACCAGTACGTCAGTTCTTCCGAATGCCAGGTTCTTTTGAGCAGGTGGAGCGTAGGCACCACGTTAAGCGGCAACTGCAATTAGCCCTGGTTTTAAAACAGCTGGTCCACCTTGGTCTTGGCTAGCACGCGGTTGTAGATAATCCGCTTGCCCTTGACGCCGTCCGTCACGCACACGTGGTCCATGGGGGGCTTCAAAACGGAAGCAGCCAAATGGGCAGCCACAGTCTCGGCGTAGACCGGTCTAAAAAAACTGGGTACAAGTACAGCCCGACTGCCCCCGAAAAATTTCTGCATCAGCTCCTCCCCCATGCGCCGGTCACTGTGTTTTCCCAACAGCAACGAAGGGCGGACCAGGGTAAGGGTTTCAAAGTCCATCATGGTAAGGCCTTCCTCGAGCATGCCCTTGCAACGGTTGTAAAAGAAGGGCGAACGGGAGTCGGCACCCATGGCACTTACGCACAAGAAATTCCTGACACCCGCCTTTTTTGCAATGGCGGCCAAGGCCAAGGGCAAACGAACATCCACCCTTTCCTGTTCCGTCTTGCTTCCGGCCTGCTTGATGGTGGTACCCAGGCAACAAATCACCGCACCGCACCCCTGGAACCCCGCCCGAATTTTCAAGGCAGCTTCGCTTGTCCCGTCAAAAATCTGGGAAAAATCCACCGTGTCAAAGTCAAACTTTGAAGCCCCCTGCAAGACACCCATGGAGGCAAGGACCGGAAATCCTTCGTCACCAGGCTTCTTTCGTACAGGGCAATAAACGCTGTCAACCTGCTCCAGGCGGGCAAGGATATTCATAAGACTCCTGCCTACAAGCCCC
Source organism: Fibrobacter sp. (assembly GCA_021443065.1). GTDB lineage: Bacteria > Fibrobacterota > Fibrobacteria > Fibrobacterales > Fibrobacteraceae > Fibrobacter. The sequence continues at coordinate 1,441 of JABUUR010000340.1, read as the reverse complement.
GTAGAACCGAGAACAGCCACCTTCATAAAACTTTCAATGCTTTCGCAAACTACTCTGCGCTTTCGTCAATTTCCTGGGAGGGAATCATCCAGCCGTAGGTATCGCCCTTTGTGGGCAGCACCGTAATGCGGCCGTCCTTATCCAGAATAACGGCCACGCCCGAAAGGTAGTTCACCCAACGAAACGGTTTCTGGTAAATCCTCAAGTCGATGGTCCTGTTGGAAACGAATACAACCAGGGGTTCGATAAGAACGTCATGAGTAGCAAGCACGCTTACACGGGCATCCCACTGGGACATGTTGGCCACAACCACCTCGTTCACAAACTGGTTACCACGTTCGTACAAGTCATAGAAATAGGTCTTGAGTTTTGTACCTAGGGCGTTGTTTTGAAGTTCGCCGTATGCGTAGCGGGCAATGTGGGGTTGCGCACCGCTACTGTTTACCGTTGCCGCATCCAAGGTGTCAGAGGGCACCGTCAAGAAATAGGCACCATCGATAGCGTCCCAAATCACCACGTCGGCCTTTTCACCACGGCCTTCGGCAACGAGTTCGCAAGTCCTGCGCGTACGGATAAAGTCGGTGGATGCGTAGTAGAAACTTTCTTCGCCCACAAGCTTTGCCCCCAGGTCCTTGGCCATCTGTTCGCCGATGGGGGTAAGCTTGGATTCCGTACCCGTGCTCTTCTGGCGCTTGGAGTGACGGATGACGAAGGAAATCTTGCTGGTGCTGGGTACAGCCTTGTACACGTCGCCCATGTCGTAAAAGCCGTCTTCGTCAGGTGCCAGCGAAAGCCCCGTAGACGCAGGGGAAGTAAAGAAGGTAAAGGGAGCTTCGTACTCCGCGGAAACCACAGGCTCGCTTGACGAATAAGCGGGAGTATAGGGATTCACCATACTGGAACTGAAAGGTTCAAAAACGGAGCTGGAACTGGCAGGGGGCTGTTCCACGCTGGCAGACGATTCCACCGCAGGTTCGCTGGGGTTTTCTTCGCCGCATGCCACAAAAAGGCTCATCACAGCAATGGCGACCACACCCACAAATACGGTCTTTACGTTCTTCACAAGGCAAAAGGGATTTGTCATCTTGGATCCTTTCTATACGTTACCCCCCTAATCTAACTTTTTATCGCTCCCTCGCTGGTAAAAACTTTTTGATATTGGGGGCAGTTGTGTGAAATACATCATAATAACGGGGTCTGTAATATCGGCACATTGAAAAAAACGGTAAAAATTCCTAAACTTTGAAAGCAAAACCTCAGTTTTTCTGGAAAATTTCAACCACAAACCCATAGGACATCTTATGGCAAAAACAACCAAGAAGACAGCCGCCCCCGTACTCGGTACCGATGCCGAGGCATTCCGCAAGGCCTTTACCGACCATATCAACCACACCCTCGCCCGCAGCATGGACACCGTGACCGACCACGAAAAGTTCCTGGC
>JABUUR010000478.1 GCA_021443065.1 Fibrobacter sp. | reverse complement strand
TCCTCCGCCGACGACTGGCTCGGCTACCTAGCCTCCCAAAGGGATTTGCGAAGGCCCGAGGAACGTGCGGAATTTGTAAGTTACACCAAATCCCTGGTGAAAAGCATCGGAGACCGCGAACTTCAAAACCAGTACCTGAAATTGATTTCCGAACGATTCAACACGGATCGTTCTCTGGCACAGGTCCGCCCCATCAAGCAAGAAAAAAATACGCTACAGCAGAACGCGAACCAGGAGGGGCCAGCAATCCAGTGGCACGCCATTCCACCTATCGAAATTCGTTTTGCCACACTCCTGCTACGCAACCCCACCTTGATGGACCGGGCGTTGGAATACTTCGACATGGACTGGGCCACCAGCGGCATCCAGATGTTCGAATCCCCCGTGGTAGAAGAATTCGTCAACACCGTCGTTGCGCTGTACGCCGAAACCGGAGCCATATCTCCCCAACTTTTGTACGAAAGCGTTTCCCCCGAAATGCAGGCCTTTATCGAAGGACTTTCTGACGAACAGTGGAAACCGCCCCAGGAAATTTACGAGTTCTACCAGACGCTGACCGTTCTTTCCACAAAACTCTGCGACCGTCAAAAAAAGGACATCGCCCTGGATACCACGGAAAAGGTCAACACCCGCATGGAAATGACCAAGTTTACCCAAGGAATGCAGACCATCAACAACATGCTCAACACAGAGAAAATGCACATCGACAACTTCGCCGATCAAGTGGTTCGCAGCAAATCCAGGTTAATCCAATTCCAAGCCATACTGAACGGAACACAGGAACCGCCAAAGAAGTTTGCGCAAGAACCCCCGGAGGCTTTTGCGGCAGAGCCACCGAAAGAATTTGCACCTCCAGAGCCACCAGAAAACTTTGAACCGCCCGAACCGCCGGAAGACGAAGATTACGCCTTTGAGCCAGACGAATCTAGCGGCAACGACGACATGGGGTTTTAGGTAAAACGCAAAGATCGAACAAAAAAGGCGCAACAAATTTTAAAAGCAAAGAGGAAAAAAATGTTAAGCATCAAGAACCTTAAGGCAAGCATAGAAGACGGAACCCAAATTCTGAAGGGCATCAACCTGGAAGTAAAACCTGGCGAGGTACACGCCATCATGGGGCCCAACGGTTCCGGCAAAAGCACACTTTCCAAGGTGATTGCAGGCCACAGCGCCTACACAGTGAACGATGGATCCGTGGAACTAGACGGCAAGAACCTGCTGGACATGGAGATTTGCGAGCGGGCCAATTCCGGACTGTTCATCAGCACCCAGTACCCCACAGAAATCCCCGGGGTGAACAACGTGGAATTCTTGAAGATGGCCCTGAATTCCAAGCGGGCTTTCCTCGGTCTCGAGGCAATCAGCGACGAAAATTTCAAGACTCTTTGCGAAGAAAAAATGAGACTCCTGGAGATGGACGACCGCTACCGCGACCGAGGCGTCAACGAGGGATACTCCGGAGGCGAGAAAAAGCGCAACGAAATTCTCCAGATGGCAATCCTCGACCCCAAGGTATCTTTTTTGGACGAAACGGATTCCGGCCTGGACATCGATGCGCTGCGCATCGTGGCTAACGGAATCAACCACATCATGAGCCCTGAAAAAGCAGTAATTCTCGTGACCCACTACCAGCGGTTGCTGGACTACATCAAGCCTACCTACGTTCACGTGCTACGTCACGGGAAAATCATATTGAGCGGCGGACCCGAACTTGCCTTGAAACTCGAAGAACAGGGCTACGACTGGATCGACGAAAAGTAACCGAGGGTCCAAATGAGTTATACAAATTCTGAATTGGCACAAGCGGCCCAGGCCCGCATTAACGCCCTTGGCATGCCCAGGCGCAATAACGAACTGTGGAGTTTTTTTCCGGTCCATAAGATTCCAAACATGATGAACGATTCTGCAAGTTGCACCGCAGCAGATTGTATGGAATTTGGAATCGCCACCGAAAACGACGTTTGCGCGCTGATCCCCATAGCAAAAGCGGCTCCGGTCATGATAAAGAATTTTGCCCCTGGCGATACCGAGATGGGGCTGGTCAAGAGCCGTGACGATTTCGGCCATAGCATTTTCAACATCGGGAAAAACGCAAAAATTTCCCTTGAAATTCTCGACAACAAGGTTCAGCACGAAATTGCAGCCGAACGCTTCGACATCAATGTGGAAGAAGGCGGTGAACTTGAAATTTTCTTTGCAAATCCAACCAACGAACTGCCCCTGCAGTTCCGCCACTTCGCAATTAAGCAGGCCGCCAATTCCGCGGTTCGGTTTTGCAACATCTTGCAAGATGCGGGAGTCGGCCGCATAAGCGTTGACGTAGACTTGAACGGTGAAGGGGCGAGCTTTGACTACCGTTCCCTCAGCATTTTGAAGGGTTCGGCAAGCAAACACCAGCGCTTAACCATTCGTCACAACGCACCGAACACAGTGAGCAATCAATTCGCCCGCAACCTGCTGGACGAGAGCTCCTACGTAAGTTACGACGGGAGTGTTGTCGTAGGCGACCATTGCAGTAAGGTCAATTCCAGCCAGTTGGTCAACACCATTCTTCTGGGGGAAGAATCCTGCGTTTCAGTAAAGCCGGTGCTGAAAATTTATCACGATGACGTGGAATGCACCCACGGCAACACCTGCGGAGAACTGGACAACGACCAGATGTTCTACTTGACAAGCCGCGGAATCCCCGCTGACGACGCCCGAAAATTGCTCATGAAATCCTTCGCCAGGGAACTGTTCCTGTCCCTGAACGACGGCCCAGCAAAAAAACGACTACTGCAGGTGTTGATGGGGATTTAGTTATCGGTGGCTGGTGGTTGCAGCTTCGCTGCCAAATTATTCGGCTCGGCACAAATCGACAAGCGAGTAA
>JABUUR010000460.1 GCA_021443065.1 Fibrobacter sp. | reverse complement strand
CTTTCGACCTCTACGCATGTCTGGCAAATTTCTTGACCGTAGGCTCCTGCGTTCATGTAGATTGCCCCGCCCATAAATCCGGGTACGCCCGCCAGTTTATGAATGCCCGAAAAACCAGCTTTTATGGACCTGCGTGCAAACCCGCCCAGAGGAGTGGCCGCTCCTGCACGGAAAATGCCGCCGCCTAAGTCTTCGATGCTTGAAAATGACCTTCCGAGGGTGATGATTACGCCTTTGTAGCCTTTGTCCGACACCAGCAGGTTCGTTCCGTTCCCTAATATGAAATAGGGCAAACTCTTCTCTTTTGCAAAAAGGCGTGCTTCCATGATTTCGTCGCTTGAATCCGCTTTTGCAAAATAGCGGGCTGGGCCACCTACCTTAAAGGAGGTATGTTTGCACATGAGTTCATTTTCAAGAATAACCATGCCCTAAATTTAGTTATATATTAGGAAACATGACCAACGAAGAATTGAAACAATTCAAGGCGTCCATTTCCATTACCGCAGTGGCTCAGTTACTGGGGGTTCAGGTTGTTCGCGGAAAATGCCGCTGTTTTTTCCCTCAACGTCATGTCCACGGAGATCGCACTCCTTCTGTTTCGGTGTCCGAAGAACATGGATATTTCAGGTGCTGGGTATGCGACGATGTTCGTGGCGACGTGATTTCCATGGTCCAACTCTTGAGGGATTGCTCCTTTGTAGAGGCTCTGGATTGGCTCATGGCGCAATTTCCTTTCTTGGTTCCTAAAACTGTCAAGATTCCAACAGCAAGCGCTTCCACAGGTGCAAAGCCCCGTCCGGCTCCGGTCATGCCCCCACCGCCACCTGTGGAAAAGCCCAAGGAACTGATTCCCGAAGACGAACGTAAAAAGATTATTCTCTCGTTCTTGAAGCGATTGAGCCCCGTAGATAATACTCCCGCTGCCGCATGGCTTGCCCGCCGCCGCATTTACAAGCCCGTATGGGACAAAATGCTCTTGCGCACAATCGTGAATTACGGTGACTTGAATCGCCAACTGCGGGATGAATTTGGCGAAGAAGTTCTTAAGTACGTGGGGCTGTATAACGAAAAAGGAAACCTGCGTTACTACAGGTACCCTTTGATTTTCCCTTACCTGGACCCCCAGCGTCGCTCCTGGTATTTTCAGGCCCGGGCCATAGATAGTAGCGTTACCCCAAAGGAAATGCTGTTGCGGGGTACCGTGCCTTTTCCGTACAATGTGTCCGCCCTCGACGGTAAGCAGGGGTGGGTCTACCTTTGCGAAGGTTGCGTAGACACCCTCACCTTTATCGGGCAGAAAATCAACGCGGTGGGCATTCCCGGCGTGCGGTCTTTCAAGGTGGAATGGCTTAACCTCTTTAAAAACAAAAGTGTCGTTCTTTGCCTGGACCACGATGAGGCGGGTCGTAGCGGCATGGAATATATCGGTAAACTTTTTTCCCAGGCGGGGATCCGCAGCATCGTTTTGGGGGAGGGCTTGGAGCATTTGCCCTCGGCAATGAAGGAAGGGGAGGACATTAACGACTGGTTTGGGGGCAAAAAATGATGGGCAAGGTAAAGACGGTTGCCAAGTGGACTTATCGAACAATCAATTTCTTTATTCGTCAGGCTCTGCTAATCTGCATAATTTGTTCCGCGGCTTTTACTGCTACTGCATCGTATCTGTTGTACAAGGCCTTTGTCTACGGTTACGGAATTTACGATGGGGTGCAGCAACTCAAGAACGACCAGCCCGAAATGAGCAAGTACATGGAGGCCCTGCTAGACTCCAATCCGGCTTTTCAAATCAAGCATACCTACGTGCCGTTAGATTCCATAAGCCCTTACCTGAGAAAGGCGGTAATCGCCAGCGAAGATGCCGGATTCTACTTTCATCCGGGTTTCGATGTTCGGGCCATTGCAGAGGCCATGGATGCAAACCAGAATGCGGGCAGGACCAAGTTCGGAGGTTCTACCATCACCCAGCAATTGGCAAAGAACTTGTTTTTGAGCGGGGAGCGTTCCTTTAACCGCAAGTTCAAGGAATTGGCCTATGCAGTGCTTATGGAACGGGAACTTGGCAAGGACCGCATTTTGGAACTTTATCTGAACTACGCCCAGTGGGGCAAGGATATTTTTGGCTGCCAGGAAGCCTGCCTGACCTACTACAAAAAGAGTTGCTCCAAGTTGAGCGTGGACCAGGCAATCAACATGGCCGCCATTTTGGCAAGCCCCGGCAAGCACCATCCGGGTATGCGAGAAAGCCGATTCATGCAGCAACGCCGTGCGGTAATTTACCAGAACATGTTCCCCAAGAAAGATAGCCTGCTAGTGGATTCCCTAAGGCAATTGGTGGCCCCGCCTGCCGTATCGACATCTGCCCAAGGCCAGTCTACAGGCGGTGGCGGCAATTTGCCGACTACACAAAACGGCCTGTAGATGCTATATTTTGAGGGTCAAAAATTTTTTTCTTAAAAGGACAACAAAATGGCTAAGAAAGAATCCAAGAAGAAGGTGGTCCTCGCTTATAGCGGTGGTCTCGATACCTCTATCATCATCCCCTGGCTCAAGGAAAACTATGACTGCGAAGTGATTGCTTTTGCTGCCGACTTGGGTCAGAACGATTTCCCCGATGCTAAGGCTTTGGAACAGAAGGCTCTTGCTACCGGTGCATCCAAGTGCTATGTCCTGGACCTCAAGAAGGAATTCCTCGAAGACTATGTATGGCCCACCGTTCGTGCCGGAGCCAAGTACGAAAGCACCTACCTCCTGGGTACCTCTTTCGCTCGTCCTCTCATCGCCAAGTACCAGGTTAAGATTGCCCAGAAGGAAGGCGCATACGCTGTCTCCCATGGTGCAACCGGCAAGGGTAACGACCAGGTCCGTTTCGAACTGACCTACGCCGC
>JABUUR010000292.1 GCA_021443065.1 Fibrobacter sp. | reverse complement strand
GAAGAATTTTTGAAGGCGGTGGAGTTCTTCAAGACTCGCGAACGCCGCTTCGGGAAGGTGCTCCATGAGTAATTTGACTCAACGTTTAATTACCGCGTTTATTGCGATTCCACTTGTATTTTTCTTGCTCTGGTTCAGCGATTATTCCCGCATTGCGCTTATGTGCTTTTTGGCTGGGGTTGGTGCCTGGGAATGGGCCGGTATGGCCCGCAAAATGTACCAGGGTCCCGATATGCGGGCTTATTCCTTCGTGGCTTCTTTTGCGTTGACTCTTGCCTGGGCACTTTCCAAGGGAGGCTTCTTTGGACTGTCACGTCCGGTTCCCTGCGTGGTTGGAATGACTTGCCTTTTAATCCTTGCCGGCTACATCGGCATGGCGTATTCCAAGGTGAATATCGAAACTCTTTTCCCTTGGCTTGTAATGCATATTTCTGCTCCGCTCTATGTGGGCTTGTGGGGGGGCATGAATGTTTTGATGATGGGAAATGGTCAGGGTTTTGAACATTGTTATCCGTTTATTTTGGTGATGACAAGTGTATGGGTTTGCGATACGGTGGCCTATTTCTTTGGAAAGTTTGCTGCTGGGAAGGGACCCTTCGGTCGTCATCCTTTTGCCCCAAGCATTAGCCCCAAAAAGACCTGGGAGGGTTCCGTTGCGGGTTCCGTTGTCACCGTGGCCTGGGTTGCCTATTGGGCCAACTGCAGTTCGGCTCTTTTCGCTTTCAATGTTGAAATGAATTGGGCGAAGGCAGTGTTCCTTGGGGTCGCGGTGACTGTCGCTGGCCAGGCCGGTGATTTGCTGATGAGCGCTCTCAAACGTTGGAGCGGCACCAAGGATTCCGGCAATTTGTTCGTAGGGCATGGCGGCGTTTTAGATCGTTGTGACTCGTTCTTGTTGGCGGCTCCGATGCTTTACATTTTGTTGGACTTCATGAAGAACTTTTAATGGAATCACCGATTGATATCAGAATGGCCCTAGGTACCGATTTTATCGGTATGATTCTTTTAATCGTAATGTTCTTCGGGAATGTTTGGCGGTTTCGTTTAAAGACTAGGGAAAGCCGGCTGCTTATAGCCATGCTGGTCACGTGCTTTTCTTGTTGCCTTTCTGATTTGTTGTCTTTTGCAACCGACGGTGGTTCCGGCCCCTATGCCAGGGAACTGGTAATTTTCACCAATACTTGGCTTTATCTCTCCAATTTTCTTTGCCCCTTCAGTTGGTTTATGTATCTCAAGGAACATTTCCAGTTTGAGGTCGACGGATTCCAGCAAAAGGTCTTATGGTTTACCGCAGCGGCCTTGCCCTTGATGGTTGTAATTAATTTGTTCTGTCCCTTTATCTTTACCGTAGATGAGAATGCCGTGTATAGCCGTCAGTTTGGTTACTGGATTTACATAAGCATAGACTATGGCATTGTTGTCAATTCCTTGATTCTCTATTACAAGAATTATAGGCAAGATGGTTCTATCCGGTTTTTTCCGATTTGGTTGTACGCATTGCCGATACTGGTTGCTACGCTGCTACAGTCGTGTTTTTATGGGGTATCCATTATGGCTCCTTGCTTTGCGGTGGCCATTGCCGGCGCCTTCAGCAGTTTGCAGAACGAGCATGCGTTTCGCGATGACCTTACGGGGTTGTTCAACAGGTCTTTCTTGGACTATGTGCTGTTCCTTTATTCACAAAATGGTCGTAAGGCCAGCGGCATTATGGTGAGTCTTTGCGGCTTTGAAAAGATAAACGAGAATTCTGGGCACGCCATGGGTGACCAAGCATTGTGCCAGACTGCCGAAATCTTGAGAGAATCTGTGGGCGGCTGGGGTTCTGTTTTGCGATACTCCGGTGACGAGTTTATTATCATGGTGGATTCCCAGCAAGACAGCAGCATTTCTAATTGCGTCGAGCGATTGAAAATGAACTTTGACAGATTCAATCGTGAAGATGGCGACGAGTTTACGTTGGCTCCGGCCATTGGCGTTTGGAAGCATAGCGGAGATTCCGAGGACGTGAATTGCTTTTTGAATGGTCTCAAGGCTGCAGTGAAAGAAGCCAAGAAAAACCGCTCTCAAGCCTAGAGAGGCTCCGTATAATTTCACTGTTCGCGTGTCAGTTGGATACTTTAAATTTTTTTTTCGGTGGACAGAAAACTTACTTGATGTAATACACGTAGTTTTCTTTGCGGGGAAGTGCCTTGGGTACTGGAGTTTGTCGGTAACCCAAAGCCACATGGCCTATGCCTTCGTAGTTGCCCTCGATACCCAACTTCTTGAGAATGGACTTGCCGAAGTCGCTTTCGAACTCCTGACGGGCGCGGTGGATCCAGACACTTCCCAAACCGAGACTTGCTGCGGCGTTCATCAAGTTGCCCATGACGAGGCTGCCGTCGTTGATGTAAGTGCCAGATGCATTGTTTGCATCTTTGTCTGCAATGACTATCAGAATGACCGGTGCGCCGTAGAAAGGATCGAAGCCTTCGTCCCAGCCACCGATTTTGCGGTTTTCTTCGGCAATCTGGTCGCGGATTTCCTTGTTTGTGACGGCGATGATGATGGATGATTGCTGGTTTTTTCCAGAAGGCGCGAAAGTACCTGCACGGATTACTGCCTCCAGTTCTTCGTCCGTAATCATGTCAGGCTTGAACTTGCGGCAACTGCGGCGGGTTTCCAGAGTCATTAAAGTTTCATTCGTCATAGCCGATCCTTTTGATAAAAACAGTTTTTACTTACCTGTCAAATATACACAAATACAAGTGCCGTTGAGTTTTTTGCTACTTTTCTAGGCGGAACAATCTATAAGTTACTAACTATTATCTACTAACAACTAACTACTGCTATGAATATTTTATTGACAGGTGGCGCAGGTTACATTGGAAGCCACACCATTGTTGAAT
>JABUUR010000455.1 GCA_021443065.1 Fibrobacter sp. | reverse complement strand
AAGCAGATTTCACCACTTTTCCACAAATATAATGCTTAATCAAGACTAATCTAAACAAATCAAGATTAAATCCCGAATAAATTCGCGATGTGATTTATCTCATCCTTTAAGAGGCACCGGAAAAAAACTCTGGCAAAAGATAAATTGTGAGGTCGGGGGCTTCGCCCCCTAGAGGCATGAGCTATCAGCAATTAGCAGTCAGCGGTCAGTCAAGGCAAATTTTAAATGCTGATGGCTGACGACTGATAGCTGAAAACCCGAATTACCGACAAATGACAACCGACTACAGAAAACCAAGCATTATCTGACACATGATTTTGCAGACGGTCCTCACTTACCTCATTTTTTTCATCATGCCCTTGAGGAGGGAGTTCATTTTTGCAGGTTGAGCGCTTCCCGGCTTTTTCTGCTGGGAAACATTCTTGCCTGCGATCTGGGCCTTGAGATCGGCGATGGTGGCATGGCCCTGGAGGCCGCCGCGGCTCTGTTCGCGACCGCCATTGCGATTGTCACGGCCGCCAAAGCCACCGCGATTGTTGCCCTGGCCACGAGGACCGCCTACACGCTGGCCGCGGGGGCCGCTTGCGCCGGCACCAGCCACCCCATTGACCTGTTCGGTTTTCATGGAAAGGCTGATGCGCTTTTGCCCTGCGTCGACAGCCATTACACGGACCTTGACAATGTCGCCGACGGTAAGCACGGTCTTTGCGTCTTCCACGAACTTGTCGCTGATCTCGGAAACATGGACGAGACCATCTTGATGAACGCCGATGTCTACGAAGGCGCCAAAGTTCGCCACGTTGGTAACCACGCCTTCCATCCAGCTGCCGGTGATAAGGTCGTTGATGGTCTGGATCTTGTCGTCGAACTTTGCATAGCGGAATTCCTTACGGGGGTCGCGGCTGGGCTTCTGAAGTTCGCTCAAGATGTCCTGCAAGGTTTCCTTACCCACCTCGTCCGAAAGGAATTCGTCCAACTTGATGGCCTTGACAGCCTCGGCGTTACCCACAATCTCCTTGACGGACACGCCAACCTTCTCGGCCATTTTTTCTACCAGGGCGTAGTTTTCGGGATGGACGGCAGAGTCGTCCAGCGGGTTTTCGGCACCCGGGATACGCATAAAGCCCGCAGCCTGCTCGAAGGCCTTGGGACCAAAGCCCTTCACCTTCTTGAGGTCTTCGCGGCTGCCGTAGGCACCGTTCTCTTCGCGATGCTTGACGATGGCTTCGGAAAGGGTATTGCTGAGGCCCGCCACATGGGACAGCAGAGGAGCACTTGCACTGTTCACGTCTACGCCCACCTTGTTCACGCAACTTTCCACCACTTCGTCCAGGCGCTTTTTCAGTTCACGCTGGTTCACATCGTGCTGGTACTGCCCCACGCCAATGGACTGGGGGTCTACCTTCACAAGTTCTGCCAGAGGGTCCTGCAGGCGGCGGCCAATGGAAATGGCCCCGCGTGTAGTCACGTCTTCCTTGGGGAATTCCTGGATGGCAATCATGCTTGCGCTGTAAACAGAGGCGCCCGCCTCGGAAACGATAACGCGGGGAGGAACCTTTCCCTTGAACTTTGCAGCCATCTCGGAGCAGAAGGCATCGGTTTCGCGGCTGGCGGTACCGTTGCCGATGGCAATCAAATCGACCTTGTACCTGTCAATCAATTGCATCAGGTAAACTGCAGAACCGGCCTTGTCATTCCAGGGTTCGTGAGGCTTGATAATGCCGTGGTCCAAAAACTTGCCGTTTTCGTCGAGGACGGCCACCTTGCAACCCGTGCGGAAACCAGGGTCCAGAGCAAGCACGGCCTTGTGGCCTGCGGGGGCGGCAAGCAAAACATCCTGGAGATTCTTGCTGAACACCTTGAAAGCTTCTTCTTCGGCGGCATCCTTGAGAATAAGGCGGACTTCGCTTTCCATGCTGGGCTGGAGCAAACGTTCCCAGGCGTCCTGGCACATGGCTTCCAAGTACGGAGTCCAGGTGGTGCTTCCCTTGATGATCTGGGACTTGAGGTAGCCCACCAGTTCGTCGCCGGGGACTTCGATGGCCAGGCGGAGAATCTTTTCCTTTTCGCCACGACGCAGAGCCAACATGCGGTGGCTGGGAATCTTGGAAACGGGTTCGCTAAAGTCGTAGTAATCCTTGAACTTGGTATCTTCGTTTTCGTGGTCCTTCTTGACCTTGGAAACCATGACACCCTGCTTTTCGATCTGGGTACGGATGTACTGGCGGAACTGGGCGTTATCGGCAACTTCTTCGGCCAGGATATCGCAGGCTCCCCTGAGGGCAGCCCTGGGATCGGCCAGGCCCTTTTCTTCGGAAAGGTAGATGAGGGCGATTTGCTCGGCGGTGTTGCCCTGTTCTTCCTGGGCCCACATGAGGCGGGCGAGAGGTTCAAGGCCAAGTTCCTTGGCGATGGTGGCGCGGGTACGCTTCTTGGGCTTGTAGGGGGCGTAAATATCTTCGAGGGCGGTCTTGTCCTTGCAGGCCTCGATCTGGGCCTTCAACTCGGGAGTGAGTTTGCCCTGTTCCTCGATGCTCTTAAGGATAGTCTCCTTGCGGTCGGTCAATTCTTGCAGGTATTCGCGACGATGGCTGATATCGCGAAGTTCAATTTCGTTCAAGGTACCGGTCTGGTCCTTGCGGTATCGGGCAATAAAGGGGATGGTACCACCCTGGTCCATCAATTCCAGCGCCTTGGAGACACGCCATACTTCGAGGTTAAGTTCTTCGGCAATAATTGCAGAAAAGTCCATATTCTAATTCCAAATTTATAGGGTCTTAAAGCCCTGGTGAACAACATACCCCCTTGATAGGGGCCAAGGGGGAATATAACAATTATATCCATCTAAAATTGACAAAAAAATGTCAAAAAATCGACAAAAAGACTTTTACAGAAAGATT
>JABUUR010000013.1 GCA_021443065.1 Fibrobacter sp. | reverse complement strand
TATCCCTGCTTCTGCTTGTGACGGGGGTTCTTCGAACAGATGATGCGCAATACACCCTTGCGGCGGATGATCTTGCAGTTTTCACATCTGGGTTTGATGGAGGCTTTGATTTTCATAGGTTTGACCTTCTTTGAAAATACCTATTACTTGTAACGGTATGTGATTCTCCCACGATTGAGATCGTAGGGGGAAATCTCTACCAACACTTTGTCGTCGGGCAAAATTCTGATGAAATGCCGACGCATTTTTCCTGAGACATGGGCCAGAATCTCGTGACCATTTCCGAGTTGAACGCGGAAGAAAGCGTTGGGCAGGGCTTCCAACACGACGCCTTCTACTTGAATTCCTTCTTCTTTAGCCACTAGCTAGCCATCCTGCCGCGAATGCGGCCACGTTTCAAGAAACCTTCATAATTCTTGGTATGCAACTGGGCTTCGAGTTGACGAAGCGTATCCAGGGCAACACCTACCACGATCAAGACCGAGGTACCCCCAATATAGAAACTCATATTGAGAGCGTCTTTCAAATACCACGGACCCACGCTAATAAAAGCAAGATAAAGGGCGCCGGGCAAAGAAATCCTGGTTAGAACATGGTCAATGTATTCTGCCGTCTGCTTACCTGGGCGGATTCCCGGGATAAAAGCTCCAGATCTCTTCAGGTTTTCGGCAATGTCGTTGGGGTTGTACTGGATTGCCGTGTAGAAGAACGTGAAGAAAATGATCAAGAGAGCATCTATCACACTGTAAGTCACGTGACCAGGGATAAATGCAGCAGCAAAAGCCTGCATAGCAGACACGTTCGGGAACCAAGATGCGACCATGGCCGGAATGAACATGATGCAGCTTGCGAAAATCACAGGGATCACGTTAGCGGTATTCACCTTGAAGGGCAAATAGCTGGACTGACCACCTACGACCTTGCTTCCGACGGTCCTGCGAGGACTTTGGAGCGGAATGCGACGGTTCGCCTGCTCAACAAAAACGATAAAGCCGACGATCAGGACCACCATTGCCAGTATGAACACTTCAATGGCCAGGGGCTGAATGCCTTCTCTAAACATTTCCGTTTCGGCAAGAACGGCCCGCGGAAGGCCGCCGACGATACCGGCGAAGATGATAAGAGAGATACCGTTACCCACACCGTGAGCAGTGATCTGCTCGCCCAGGTACATCACGAAAATCGTACCGGCGGTGAAGGTCAGGGTAGCCAAAAGACGGAAACCAATGAGGCCGGCGCCAGACGAGAAGTCGTCGACGACGACGGGCACGTTCGCACCGGTAGCAGTGGTCACCCTTAGGGTGGAAAGCCAAACAGAAATACCCCATCCCTGCAGCAGGCACAAGACCACTGTAAAGTAACGGGTGTATTGGTTCAGCTTGGCGCGTCCTTCCTGGCCCTCTTTCTGCAAAGTCTGGATGGCAGGAATAACGGACCCCATCAACTGGATGATAATGCTTGCGCTAATGTAGGGCATGATACCCAGGGCAAACACGGTAGCCTTGGCAAAGGCACCGCCAGTAAAAGAGTCGTACAAGCCGAACAAATTGTTCGAGTTACGGAAGAACTCCGCAAGGATTGCAGAATTCACACCGGGGATGGTGATGTGGGCGCCAACGCGATAAACAATCAAAAGACCAAGCGTAAAAAGCAACTTCTTACGCAGGTCTTCAATCTTGAAGGCATTGACAAACGCATCAATAGCTTTCTTGAGAGCTTCCATTAGATGATCTCTACTTTGCCGCCAGCAGCTTCGATGAGGCTCTTGGCCTTTTCGCTGATAGCGTTAACCTTTACACTGATTGCCTTGTCGACGGTGCCGTAGGCGAGAACCTTGATGGGGGCTTCGACGTTACGGACAAAACCGAGGTCAAAGAGAACCTTTGCATCGAATTCGCTTGCGCTGACAGCGGCGAGCTTCTTCAAGTTGACCAGCTGGTATTCGACACCAGCGTGCTTGAAGCCGCGCTTGGGAATACGACGGTGGATAGGCATCTGGCCGCCTTCGAAAGCGACACGACCGGCCTTGGCACTCTTACGAGCGCCGGCACCCTTCTGGCCACGGCCAGCGGTGGTGCCCCAACCGGAACCCGGACCGCGGCCGATACGCTTGCGCTTTACGACCTTAGCCTTGCCAGGATTGAGAGTATTGAGTTCCATCTTAGATCTCCTCGACCTTTACCATGTCAGCCACAGCATTGATCATGCCCTGGATGGAGGGGGTCAAATTGTGTTCAACAGTCTGTCCGATCTTACGGAGCCCCAGTGCAGCAACGTTTGCACGATGCATGGGGAGGCGACGGACGGTACCCTTGATCAAAGTAATACGAACTTTCTTCATTGTATTACCCCTTAGGCGTTAGCACCGCGCAGAGCTGCGCAGTCCTGTTTGTTCTTCTGGGCCAGGAGGCCTTCGACGCATGCGCGAACGACGGTGCTGGGGTTGGAAGAACCGTGAATCTTAGTGAGGATGTTGCGCACACCGGCCAGTTCGAGAACGGCACGTGCAGCGGCACCGGCGATAACGCCAGTACCCGGGGCAGCCGGCATCAGAAGGATGCGGGTTGCACCGCTCTTGACTTCGATGTCATGGGGAATGGTGCCGTCCAACAGCTGGACTTCAACGATATTGCGCTGAGCAGCTTCGGTGCCCTTGCGGATGGCTTCGGAAACTTCCTTAGCCTTGCCGAGACCAACACCGATCTTGCCGTTCTTGTTGCCTACGACAACGAGAGCGGAGAAGGACATGCGACGACCACCCTTGACGGTCTTGGCGCAACGGTTGATGTGTACAACCTTGTCTTCAAATTCAGAAACTTGAGCTTCGCGTTCCAAAGTGTACCTCATTAGAATTTCAGGCCGCCTTCACGAGCACCTTCTGCAAGGGCCTGAACGCGACCATGATAGATGTAACCGCC
>JABUUR010000350.1 GCA_021443065.1 Fibrobacter sp. | reverse complement strand
ATCTCGGCAGGGCCCAAGAGTGCCACCATGATGTAGCCGGCCTGGGCGATGGAACTGTACGCCATGAAACGACGGAGGCGTGTCTGCTTTAAAGCACCCAGGTTACCGACGAACAAGGTTACGCCTGCAAGGATTGCGATAAGCGGGGCTATCTGCTGCTGTACAGGTGCCAACGGTCCAAAGACCAGCACCACCAGGAATGCGACGGCCGTGGCCTTGGATGTTACCGCCAAAAGGGCTGTCACAGGGGACGGGGCTCCTTCGTAGACATCCGGAGCCCAGGTGTAGAAAGGGAAAAGTGTGAGTTTAAATCCGATACCGCAGAACAGGAACAGTACTGCAATCCATAGAAGGGGAGACGTGCCTGCCGCTGCCGCACTGTAGATTTCGTCAAAATGGATGGAACCGGCGAAACCGTATAGGTAACTGAATCCGAACAGTTCGAATGCGGTTGCCACTGAACCCATCAAAATGTACTTGGTGGCGGCCTCGGAGCCAAACTGGTCTTTCTTGTTCCATGCCGTGAGAATGTACATAGGGATGGTGGCCATTTCCAGGCCCAGGAAAAAGGTAAGCAGGTCGCAGGCCGATACTACAATGAAACCGCCGAAAGTCGCAAAGGCCACAGTCCCCGCGAACTCGGCGATTTGGTTCATTGCGGGTTTGCCGTCGGCACCGTGATCGAAGTAATCCTTGGCAAGTAAAAGCCCAAGCAGGGCGCTGAGCGTAAGCACTTCGCGCATGAGAATGCCGAAATCGTCGACGCGCCAATTACTGATAAAGTAATTTCCGCTTCCACCCACCAGGGGCAAAAAGTTCAGCAAAACAAAAACCACGATAAGGCCGAAGCACGCCAGGCGCCATGGCAACTTTGAATTCTTTATGCAAAGGCGACAGGCTATAACCAGGAAAGGCAATGCCAAGAGCACCAGGTCGGGAATAATGAAATTGGGAATAGTAAAACTCATGTTAACCTCCAATCACCGGTGCAGAGACTGTGGCAAGTTTTGCAAAGATGGGCGCAATGCTCTGGTCCAGCAATTCAGCGATCCAGCCCGGGAAAATACCGATGAAGAGCAAGCAAAGGACAAGGACCACCACCACGATTTTTTCCCGAAGGTTTGCGTCGCACAAGGTTTCGTACTTCGCGGGCATGTTGCCGTGGAGCATGCGGTTTGCCGTCTGCAAAATGTAGACTGCGGTGGTCGTAATGGAAAGAATGGCAAGAACAGTGACCACCCGGGTAAGGGTGGAATCCTGGGCGAAAGCCCCGATGAAAATGTTGCTTTCGGCAACGAACCCGCTAAAGCCAGGCAGGCCAAGACCTGCAAAACCTGCAATGGCAAAGCCTACGCCAAGGAAGGGCACCTTGCGCATAATGCCTCCCATTTCGGTAATGTCGCGGGTGTGAGTACGTTCGTAAATCATCCCGATGGTGGCAAAGAACAGCCCCGTCAAGAAACCGTGTGAAATCATCTGTAGGCTTGCTCCGCGGAGCCCCACGGGAGTCATGGCTGCAAGACCCAGGAAAATAAGCCCCAGGTGGCTGATGGAACTGTAGGCGGTAATGTATTTCAGATCCTTGTGACGCAGGGCGATGAACGGCCCCAGCACCACGTTGAAAATCAATAGGGCAACAACGTAGGGCAGCCAGATCTTTGCTGCTTCGGGCATAAGGAACATGGCGACGCGAAGACAGCCGTATGCACCCATCTTCATCATGACGCCCGCCGCCAGCATGGAAACCGCAGTAGGTGCAGAGGCATGGCCGTCGGGACTCCAGAAATGGAAGGGGAACAGCGAGGAACTTACGGCAAAGCCCATGAACATCAGGGGGAATGCCCAAATCTGGAAATCCATGGGGAGGCTTACCTTGGAGAGCTCCACCAGGCTCCAGCTGGATGCTCCGCTTTCGAAGTATAGCCCGAACAGCGTTGCAAGAATCATGGAAGAGCCGAAGGCCAACGTCAACGTCAGTTTTTTACCGCCGTAGTCCTTGCGGCCAGACCCGTAGCCTGCGATCATCAGGTACATGCACAAAGCTTCCATCTCGTAGAAAACGAAGAAAAGCACCAGGTCCATGCTCATGAAAACACCGTAAACACTGGTGGCCAGCAGTTGGATCAGTGCGAAGAAAACCTTCTGGTTTCCCTTGATTTCCCAACTTACCAGAATGCCTCCCCAGACGATGACCGCGGTAAGGAGCACAAGGAAAATGTTAAGTCCGTCGGCACCTACGATGTAATGCGCGTTCAGGGTGGAAATCCAGGGAATATCCGTAAAGAAACGGAGGGCGAGGGGAAGGGTGTTTTCGTTTGCGGGCAATCCGGAAAGGGCATAAACACGGTAGGTCAGGTAACCTGCGATTGCCAGCACCAAGGTGCCGGAGGTGGCGTGGATGCCCTTGATCAGTTTCGCCTTGGTTCCGGAAATGGGAACGCAGACAATGACCGTCAGGAGCGGGATGAGCCAAATCAGATTAAAAAGCAATGTATCCATGGTACTCATAACCTCTCAACCTTAGAACGGAAGTTGCCCCAGGAAACGCCAGAGCAGTACGCCTACCACCAGGGTCCCCAGGTAGAATGTCAAATTGCCGCTTTGTGCTGTGCGAACAAGGTCGCCCAGTTTATGCACAAACCACAGGACGAACGCCAGGATGCCTTCGACGATGTGATCCTGGATGAATCGTGCCACCTGTGCAACGCCGCCTATGACGAATTGGCGGACCACGGCATAATAGATTTCGTCGAAATAGAACTTGTGGTAAATCACCTTGTAAATTCCACTGCGGTTGGTGTCGTCCAATGCCCGCTCGATCCTTGCCTTGGGGCTTGCGTAAAGAACCCAGGCGATAAGCAGGGATACCACGGCGATACCCACTGCAACGTAGGGAATCCAGTGGGCTTCGGGTAGCATTACCA
>JABUUR010000024.1 GCA_021443065.1 Fibrobacter sp. | reverse complement strand
GTCGAATGGCTTTTTATGGTTGCCGTTTACGCTTACGCCCGCCACCTGCTTGCCCCCGTGACCTTTGATGAATTTATTATGGTGTCGTCGGCGCAGTTGATCATGGTTGTCGCCTGTGTGGGCCTGGGAATGACATTTGTCGGCGTTACGGGCAATATGCGTATGTCTACCAGTTTGGCGGGCTTTATTGCGGGCCCGGCCTTTGCCTTTGCCGGCCAGACGTTTCCCCTGATGGCCATGCCCGTCGCTGTCCGGTGCTTTGCCCTGGTGCTTCCGTTGACCCACATTTTGAAGGTCCAGTCTTCCATGCTTCTTGGCTCCATCGGAAAGGCCCATGCCTGGGAATCTGTCGAGGTCCTTATCGGCATGGCTGTTTTCTGGATGCTTCTGGGGAGCAGGCTCATGTTCTTCCGATGGAAAAAGGCTGCCAAGGAGGCTGATCCATGTTCGAAATGATCAAGCGGTTGCTCAAGGTCGCCTTTACCGAATGGAAACTGTTCTTTACGGACCCTGCCGCGGTTTTGTTGCTTGTTGTGGCGGGCATTGTCTATGCCTTCTATTATCCCACACCGTACTTGAACCAGACGGTTTCCAAGGTGCCTGTCGCCGTGGTGGATTTGGACCACACGGTAATGTCCCGGCAACTCACCCAGATGTCCCGGGCTACTCAGCAGATTGACGTTCGCTATGTTTTCTCCGATGTGGCCGAGGCCGAGGCCGCCCTTGCCCGCGAAGACATTTACGGCTTTATGGTAATTCCTCACGACATGGAAAAGGAATTGCGTAACGGCAACAACGTGAGCCTGAACGTGTTTACCCACGGCGCCTACGTAATGCTTCACGGAAACATCGGTACGGCCTTTTCCACCTGCGGTTTGACCCTTGGCGCCACCACCAAGGTAAAGCGCATCGCCCTTGGCCGAAAGGTGCCTGCGGCAAAGGCCATGGCCATGCGAGACCCGGCGCCTATCAGCATCGAGACCATGTACAACAGCACCGGAAGTTATTCCAATTACGTTGTTCCCAGCGTTCTGGTGTTGATACTCCAGCAGACTCTTGTCATTGGGCTCTGTGTCCTTGGGGGCCCACGCGCCCACCGTCGTTTCCGTCGCAAGTATCGTGATACTCCTGTGGAAAATGAAAAACTGTTCTATCGCTATTTCGGCAGGTCCGTTGCATATTTTGTCCATTACTGCAGTTTTATCTTGTTCTACCATATTGTGGTGTACAACATTTTTGATTTTCCCCGTCGTGGAGAATGGTTGCCCATGGCGGTCTTTGCGGTGGTATTCTTGTTCAGTACCATCAACTTTGGAATGGTGGTTTCGCAGATATTCCTCCGTCGCGAAACCAGCATGCAGATTTTCCTTTTCTTGAGTATGCCTGTCTTATTCCTGGGCAATTTCAGTTGGCCACTTTATTTGATGCCCAATTGGATGCAGGCCATTGCGTACGCAATCCCCTCCACCTTCGCCATTCCGGCGTGGTTGGCCATTGAACAGCGTGGGGCAGACATTTATGATGCGGCAGCACTTTTGTATCCCATGGCAATCCAGGGGGTGTTCTACATGATTTTGGGCCTGGTCATGACTAGAATTCGAGATAAATCAACCCTCATCAAGACCGGCGACATGTAGTACAAAAAAATTAGGGATTATCTGCAAAAGTTCTTTTTTTAGGGGCACCAGTAAAAGCATGTGGCTAAAGATACATTGTGAGGTCGGGGGTTTCGCCTCCTAGAGGCATGAGGTCCCAAAATAGGGGCGGATTTTAAGAACCGTTGTGAAAGTCGCGACAGTTCTTTCTTTTTCAGGGAATCGGTCGGTTCGCCCGAAAAAAAACAATATATTTTTGACCTAGCCGGTTTATGAATTTCTGGCTAAGGGATTGTTTATGGGTGTTTCAAAAAATATCTTTTTTGCCTCGGCCTTGTGTGGCCTTGGCGTATCCGGTGCAGCTGCACAAATTTCAATACAGGTGGAGGAGGGCGAAAGTCTTGTTTCGCCTTACCTCTACGGCAAGAACATGGGCGGGGTAAGCGACGGGACTACAGAAATTGACTCTGTGGAGCAGACTGTTTTCGATGTGATGAACGAGGCCGGCATCCGCTTTGTGCGGGCCAACAACGGTAACAACGCCACACGGTACAACTGGCGTAAAAAACTGACGGTCCATCCGGACTGGTACAACAATGTCTACTCCCACAGTTGGGACATTACTTCTCAAAAGATTCTGGATAACCTGCCCGCCACAGACGCCATGTACGCCTTCCAGTTGACGGGGTATGCGGCCTCCTCTACGGAGTACAATTTTTCCGACTGGGATTTTTACCAGGCCCACGGAGAATGGGCCAAGAGCACCTTGGACCTTGCCGGAGGCGGCGAAGTATCCGATGACGGCACAACCCTTGTCAAGGCCGGCGATTACCGTTTGTACAACGAGGCTTGGCCTGCGGATTCCACCGTAGGGATTATCGACTACTGGCGTGATGAATTAAAGTACGACATGTCCCGTTTCCGGTATTGGAGCATGGACAACGAAATGGAAATCTGGAATGGCACCCATGGGGACTTGCCCTTGGACATGGATCCGGATTTCCTGGTGGAACGTTATATCGACGTGGCTAAAAAAGCCCGCGCCAAGTGGAAGGACATCAAGTTGACGGGCCCGGTGGTCGCCAACGAATGGCAGTGGTGTACTACGGGCGCTTCCGAGGGCAAGTCCGGATTGGGCAAGGGCGAAGACCGCAATTACTGCTGGCTGGAATATTTCATCAAGCGCCTCGCCGAGGAGCAAAAGAAGTCCGGCGTGAGAATGCTGGATGTGTTCGACATCCATTGGTACCCTTCGGAAAAGACCTACGAAGAACGCATGAACTGGCACCGTGTCTTCTTCGATACGACTTACAACTATTCCGGTGCCAACGG
>JABUUR010000328.1 GCA_021443065.1 Fibrobacter sp. | reverse complement strand
AGCAACTGCATCCACGTGAAGGAGCCGGGCTGCTCCGTTCGTGAAAAGGTGGAAAGCGGGGAACTGAGCTTCGCCCGCTACGCCAGTTATTTGAGAATCTTGAATTCGAGGAATTGAAAGGTCTATGGAAATTTCAATTAAGTTAACTTTGATTGCTTCTGTGATTTTGATTGGCTACAACCTTTCCCAGTTGTTGACATCCTACGACGGTGTCTGTGAAAAAGTCAAGAAATTCAAGTCCCTTGCGGTAGAGACCAATTCCAGCAAGGATGAACTGAAACTTTCCAACACGGTTTTGACTTCTGCCCTTTCCATAACTTTCGTGGTGCTGACCTATTTGTCCGGGCTGGTTCTCTGGGTGGTGGGTCTGGTTGCCTCGAAGATGGTTTTGACATGCTTGCTGTCCAACATGGAACTGAGCCGCATCATGAACAACGATGTGGTGGATCAGACCTTTTTCAAGTGGACCAAGGTGGATGCCCTTGCAAATATCTTGGTAGGAATTTGGGTTGCCTTGATTTTGGTCGCCTAACTGGAGTGAATAATGAAAACGAAAATTTCAAGTATTCTTCTGTTTCTTTTGGCTTGCTCGTGCCTGGGATTTGCCCAGACTGCGTCTAGCGGAATCCAGGTTCCCCTTTTTGTGGGCGGTGCCCTGGAGTTTGGTTCTGGCACGGGCATTGGGGCCCAAAACGAACGAGGCGTGGGCATGCGCAATATCGAAGCCATGGCGGGCTACTGGTATCCGCGGATCGGCTTTGTTCGCGCAGGTTACGGCTATTCCACCTTCGAAGAGACCGACGACAAGGATGACGAGTATTCCGTGGAGCATTACGACATTGACGTGGAACTGGCGGTCCATGCCTACGGCGACCTTTATGTGAAGGGGGCCTATTCCAGGGCCCGGGACTTGAGCGACATTGGCGACGTATCCTGGAATGAGTGGGGCGTGGGTTTTGGTTCCATAATCACCATGATGACCAAGACCATGCTCTTTGCCGAAGTGGAATACCGCTGGGTGCTGGACCATTACGACCCCTTCTTGAACAAGAACGTGAACGGGACACGCCTGCAGTTTAACCTTGGATTTGCGGTCTATGTCTACTAAGAATGTCGCCGTACTTGGGGGTGCCTTCGACCCGGTTCACAAGGACCATGTGAGGGTGGCAAAGACTTGCCTTGACCGCGGTTTTTGCGACGAGGTCTGGTTCATGCCCAGTCCCGACCGCTGGGACAAGACTTTGAACGCGAGCCCCGAGGACCGCTTTGCCATGCTGGAATTGGCTTTCTCCGGTGACGAACGCCTCGTACTATCGGACCTGGAAATCCGGCAGGGGGACTATCGGGGATCCTACGTTTTTTTGATGGGCGTCAAGGAAAAATTCCCGGACATCAATTTTAGGTTGCTGGTGGGGGCTGACAGTTACGAGAACATACCTCATTGGCGTGACCCCATGAACTTTTTCGGGACTAACTACAATGGCCACCTGTTGCTTCGTGACATCGAACTGATTGTATTTGCACGACGCGGCTACCCCAAGCCGGACATTGACCTTCATAATTCCAAGGGCTATGCTCCCTTGCTTTGGCTTGGGCCCGACGAAGGCTTTGACGGAGTCTACTCCAGCACGGCCATTCGCAAGTCCCTGATGTGCAGCCGGACCTTGCCCGAGGGCCTGGACCCCAAGGTGTTTGAATATATCCAGGAACACGACTTGTATCGTGAATAAGTTTGACATGGCAGTACCTTCGGACATGTATTTTGAAAGCGTGGTGCAGCCCGGGCATGAGGGCTGGCTTTTGCTCAAATCCCTGTGCGCCCGTTTTACGTACCACAGCGAAATGGAGTGGGCTGAAAAACTGGCCAGGGGCCTGGTGAGTGTCAATGGCGCGGTTGCGAATGCGGCCACGGTCGCCCATAAGAACGACAAGGTGGTTTACCACGTGGAAAACTATACGGAGCCCGAGGTACCTACGGATTACGATGTGGTTTTCGAGGATGACGAGTTTATGCTGGTGGCAAAGCCTGCCGGCGTTCCGGTGCACCACACGGGCCGTATTTTCTACAACACCTTTACGTCTATAGTGCGCCGCGGTACGGACTGCGAAACGGCGACGCCCATGCATCGCCTGGACCGCGATACCGGCGGCTTGATGCTCTTTGCGAAATACGTGGAGTCCGCCGCAAGGTTCCAGAAGAACCTGGATCGCATTTTGCTGCGCAAGTTCTATTTGGCCGTTGTAAGGGGCCGTTTCCAGATGGCGGTGCCTGGGTGCGCCGACTCCCGTTACGTGTCCGTGGGGGAGAACGAAGGGGGCGGCTTCGTGGATTGCAAAATGCCCCTTCGCGAAGACCCCGCCGACCGCATCCGGCTGCGCATGCATTTTTTTGAAGACGGCAAGGATTGCCATACCCGCCTGCGCCTCGTAAAGCAAGGTGTATTGCCCGATGGCTCAGATTATTCCGTGGTAGAGGCGGAACTTCTCACTGGCCGCAAGCACCAGATCCGCGCCCATCTGTCGGAGTTGGGATTTCCCATTCTGGGAGACCGCCTTTACAGTTTTGACGGCAGGTATTACGAAAAAATGACGGACAAGGTGGCCGAAGCCCGCTCCCGCGGTGAGTTGAGCACGGAGGACGCTCTTTCCGAAGAAGATTTCGCCGTGCTTGGGGGCCGCAGCCACATGCTGTACGCCTACAAGGCGGAAATCCAACTGCCATACTGGAAAACCTCCCGCACTTTTTCTTGCATGAATTTTCCGGAGGAAATGGCGAAATTGGTTTAAATGCAAAAAAAAATCACTTTTTTTGCGAAAATCCCTTGACAAAGTTCCTAGAATATCTATATTTGGGCACGTCGATGAGGGAAGTCGAAAGACGAAGCTTAAAGACCTGATTGCTTCATAGCTCAGTTGGTAGAGCCCGCGACTGTTAATCGCGTTGTCCTTGGT
>JABUUR010000345.1 GCA_021443065.1 Fibrobacter sp. | reverse complement strand
CTATGCTGTGCGCTGATAACCTCATACCTCTAGGGGGCGAAGCCCCCGACCTCACAAAGCACTTTTTGCCATAGGGTTTTACTGGTGCTCCATAATTTTTATATTTTTATTCCATGCCGCAGAACCTGTACGAAGGAAATATTCTCAAGAACATCGGGATTTTTTCAATCCCCTTTTTGATCGCAAATTTTCTGCAGACGCTCTATGGCATGGCAGACTTGTTCATCATCGGGCAGTTTACCGATGCCGCGGGCATTACCGCGGTGGCCGTCGGTAGCCAGGTCATGCATTTCGTGACGGTAATTCTCATCGGGCTTACCATGGGCGTGACAGTTCTGATGGGGCAGGCGGTGGGCGCCAAACGCAAAAAAAGCCTCAGCCGCATCCTGGGGAATACGGTGGTCCTGTTCACCATCTTTGGCGGCCTGTTCATGGCGGTTCTTTTGGCCTTTGCTCCCCAAATCGTCAGGCTCCTTTCTACGCCCGCTGAGGCTGTGGAAGGCACCACCTCCTACCTGGTCATTTGCTTTTTGGGCATACCCTTTATTACGGCCTACAACGTGATCGCCGCGTCTTTCCGGGGCTTGGGCGACACCAAGAGCCCCATGTATTTTATTACCGCCGCCTGCGTTGTAAACATCGGGCTGGACTTTTTGTTTGTGGGCCCCCTGCACATGGGGCCGTCGGGGGCTGCGCTTGCTACGGTCCTTTCACAGTTGTTCTGCGTCATTACAGCCCTTGCAGCCATCAAGTTTAAAAAGGTCGACTTCTGCGTATCCCTTTCGCGCAGGGACCTTCGCCCCTGCAAGCCCCTGCTTGTGTCGCTTGCAAAGATCGGATTCCCCGTGGCCTGTCAAGAAGGCTTCATCCAGGTTTCCTTCCTGTTCATTACGCTCATTGCGAATTCCCGCGGTCTTGAAATCGCAGCCGCCGTGGGCGTGGTAGAAAAGATCATTTGCTTCTTGTTCCTGGTGCCTTCTGCCATGCTTTCGTCGGTGTCAGCCATCAGTGCCCAGTGCATTGGCGCAGGCCGCCTGGACCGGGCAAGGCAAACCCTTTATTGCGGCATGGGGATTGCTGCGGGCTTCGGACTTGTTTGTGGAATACTGTTCCAGTTTATTTCAGAGCCGGTGCTATCCCTGTTTACTGACGACCTGAAGGTGATTACCTACGGGACCCAGTACCTCCATGCATACGTCTTTGACTGCATGGTGGCGGGGGTCCATTTCTGCTTTAGCGGATATTTCTGCGCCTGCGGTCTTTCCATCGTGTCTTTTATCCACAACGCCATATCCATCGTGATGCTCCGTGTTCCGGGCGCCTACCTGGCTTCCCTATGGTATCCCGACACGTTGTTCCCCATGGGCATCGCCACTTTCTCGGGGTCCTTCTTGTCGGTGCTGATCTGTGTGGGTGTATTCGTCGTGGTAGAACGGCGACGGAGAAAATCCTAATCCATCTTGCCTTGGTAAAGGTCCAGCAACTTTCTGGCCAATAGGCTTGTGTACTTGGCGTTGGTCAAGGTGACCTTGGCGTTTTCCAGGTTGTTCTTTTGGCTTAGGAAATCGGTGTAGGTCAATGCCCCGGCGTTGCGTTGCTCCTCGGCCACGGCGGTGGCTTCGGTTTCGGCCTCCAACTGGAGAAGGGCTGCCTTCCACTGCATGTCGGCGCTGACTGCGTTCAGGTACAGCTTTTCGATGTTGTTTTCCAGGTTCTTGGAGGCTTCCATCAGTGCCATCTGGGATTCGGCCTCGTTGATCTGTGCCTGCAGGACTTTGCTTTCGGTGGCTCCGCGGTCCACGATGGGAATGGAAATGCCCAGGCTAAGGGAATGCTGGTAACTGCCCTTGAGCTGGCGCACAAAGCGGTTTTCGTCGGAACTGGTTGTTGTGGTGGTTGTTGTCGCGGGAATGTTACTGGTGTTGCCTTCGGTATGCCATGCCTGGATGCCTGTGCCTGCGCTGGCTCCCAGCGAAATAGAAATGGAACTGTTCTTGCTTGCCACCTTGGTGTTTTTCTGTGCCACCTGGATAGCGATGCTGTCGGACTTGAGGCCGGGACTTGCCTTGCGGATGTCCGCCAACAACTGGTCGTAGGGCGGTATCGCCTCCAGGGAATCGGGTGAGGAAATGTCCACATTGGGGTCGGTCACCTCGAATTCTTCGCTGGCGTCAAGTTCCATAAGTTGCCGCAGGGTGGTCTTGGAGGTGTTCACCCCGAGTTGGGCGGTAAGCAGCGCCGCCTGCTTTTGCAAAACGTTGGACTGTGACTGGGTCAAGTCTTTCTTGGTGATCGCCCCTGCCTCGAAAAGCTTGGTGTAGTTTTCGAATTCGGCCTGGGCCAGTTCCACGGAGGCGTCGGCGGTGCGGAGTTTCTCTTGGGAGGCCAAAAGGTTCATGTAGGCGTTCAGGACGTTTTCCTGGAGGGTGCGTTCGGTTTGCCTGGTGTTCTGCAAAACGGCCTGCTTGTTCAATTCGCTGGCTTCGGTGCTCAGGCTTGTGACCCCGCCGTCCCAGATGGTCCAGGAACCGTTCAGCCCCACGCTTAGCCGGTAGTGGTCCTTGGGGCCGTCGTCAAAGGGGTTGTCGTAAAGGGTGTTGTTGATGTTTGCACTAATGGATGGGTTGCGGTTTATTTTTGCCTGGGTAATGGAAACATCGGCGGCCTGCTCCCGGAGCTTGGCCGTTTCCATAAGGATGCTCTTGCTCTTTGCCTGTTTTAGGCAGTCTTCCAATGTCCAGGTTTGCCCGGCGAGAAGAGTGGAGGCGCTAGCCAAGAACCCAAAAATTAGTGCGTATTTGTAAATCATAACTTTTAGATGAACGGGATATTCGTGCGGTTGCAGTTGGAACCGGTTTTTAGGCAATATAACAAATAAAAAAGGCCCCATAAGCGGGACCTTTTTTAAGTGGACGGTATTGGATTTGAACCAATGACCTCTGCCGTGTGAAAGCAGCGCTCTAAA
>JABUUR010000161.1 GCA_021443065.1 Fibrobacter sp. | reverse complement strand
TGTCATCCCGGCCTAAGCCTGCCCCGGACTTGATCCGGGGAGCCGGAATCTCCTAACTTTCAGCGCACATACCTCAAAGCCTGCGAAGCTAGCGAACTCATTGCTCAAAGCGACAAAGTCGCGACCTCACTGCAGCCAATCCGAGTTTATTTATATATTTTGGTTCCGAGGGATTTTATGCTACAATCTTTTTTGGCACGTTTTTTTCTTGTCGCCATAATTTTTTCTTTTACGGCCACCGCCTTTGCCCGCGTGGAAAAAATGCCCGATTTCAAGGATAAGCGGGATGGTCGCGTCTACAAGACCGTGCAGATCGGTGCCCAGCGCTGGATGGCCGAGAACTTGAGATTCCCCTTGAAAGGCAGTTATTGTTACGAGGGCAAGGAATACAACTGCGACAAATACGGCCGCCTTTACAACTGGGCCATGGGCCGGATGCTTGTGGATTATTACAATAACAGGTCCATCAAGAAAATCAAGGAAATCAACTCCATTCACGATGTATGCCCCATGGGATGGCATATCCCTTCCAACAAGGAATGGAAAACCATGAAGGCTTACGTTGGTAAAACCGGAAAAAGCGACGGGGTGGGCCTAAGCTTGAAATCCACGGAGTACTGGGACAAGGAATTGCGTATGCCTGGCGGTTCCGACGAGTTCGGGTTCAACGCCATACCAGCCGGCGAACGCTACTTTATCGGTACCTACATCGATCAGGGAGCTTCGGCGCAGTTCTGGGCTTCAAACGAAATGGACGCCGGAGGTGCCTATTTTTGGCGACTGACATACGATTCCCGCACCTTCGAACAGGTGATGGAAGGCAAGGACAATGCCGTATCAATCCGATGCGTCGAAGATAAACTCTACGAAATCAAGGAACCGCCTCCGCCTCCGGTCAAGGTGGTGACCAAGGTGATGGAGGTCCAAGGCCGTAAAATCGAGACGGTCCATATCGGTAACCAGGTCTGGATGGCTAACAATCTTGATATCAAGGCCCCCGACAGTTATTGCTTTGAGGATAAGGAAGAAAACTGCCAGAAATACGGTCGCCTGTACACCTGGGCTTCGGTGGTAAAGCTTTCCTCCGAGTTTAATAGCAAGGTGGGGCGCGATTCTATTTCCAAGGTCAAGCCCAAGGGGGTTTGCCCTAACGGTTGGCATGTGCCTACATTCCGGGATTTTTACAGGCTGGATTCGTACCTGAAGGATATTGACGATGCGGTGGGTGTGGGCGTGAACCTGCGCTCTCGAACCGGTTGGGACGATGGCGAGAACAGCATTGCCGGCGAAAACGGTTTTGGCTTTAACGGGCTTGCCCTTGGGGCCCGCTCCTATACGGAACAGGGCAAGATTTGCACCGAGGTCATAAAGGAAATCATTATGCCTACGGTGGATGGACCCAATGGTGTGGGCGCTACTCCCGATACCATTTATGCTGATTCCTGCGTTTTGGACACGGCCTGGGTTCCGACGCTTGCTTACCAAGGCATAGGTAAGTTTACGGGATTCTGGTCTGCGACAGAGGCGGACTCCGCTAAATCGGTGGTATGGAAACTTTCTTTTGACGAAGACGACTTTGTACAGGATTCCGTGGGCAAGGAAGAAGCCTACTACCTGCGCTGCATTATGGACCCGCCGGACGACGACGAATTGTACGATGGTACGGAAATCCATGACAAGCGGGACGATGTCAAGTATAGGACTGTGACTATTGGCAATGACACCTGGATGTCGGAGAACTTGCGCTATGCGGCGCCCGGCAGTTTTTGCTACGAGGACAAGGACATTCGTTGCCGTTCCTATGGCAGGCTGTACACCTGGACTACCGCTATGCGGTTGCCTTCGGACTATGTGGAAAATTCCATGAGCGGAGGCATTCTGGAAGAACACCAGGGGATTTGCCCCGAGGGTTGGCATATTCCTACCAACGAAGAGTGGATCGCCTTGGGTCAAACGGCTTTGAATATGCGTAGGGGCGGTATCGGTTCTGCCTTAAAGAGCAAGGAAGGCTGGGCTCGGGGCGGTGCGCCTATTTCTGCAGTGTCTGGTTTCAATGTTTTGCCCTCGGGCAGCCGTTTTGCCGAGGGGGAATATGCGGAATTGGGCTCCAGTGCCTATTTCTGGGCGGCGCACGGTGGTGACGGCATGGGGGCTGTCTACTGGAATGTCATAAACTCCAAGGATGACTTTACGTCCATGGAGGACTTTGACAACTTCGCATTTTCTGTCCGCTGCGTCAAGAATAAACTTACAGCGACAAAGGACAAGTCTGTTGCGGAAGAAAGTCCTGCTGCGGAATAGGCAAAAGATTTCCTAGAAAAGGCTGAGTTGCGGGTTGGAATCCTTTGGTTCGTCAGTTTGGGCCGTTGCATCTTCTTTCGTGGGCAGGGAGGCTTCGCTATCGGTGCTTTCTGCGATTTGCTGCAGGAGCCAGGCTTCGTCGTGGACAGGAATTCCAAGTTCGTTTGCCTTGGTGAGTTTGCTGCCGGCAGCTTCGCCAGCCAGCACCCAACTTGTCTTTTTACTTACGGAACCGCTGACCTTGCCTCCGTTTTCTTCGATAATCTTGCGGGCCTCGTCACGGTCCATGGACGGCAATGTGCCGGTAATGACCGCGGTTTGACCTGCGAACAGCGTCTTGACAACTCCCTTGAATTCCGTGGGGCAGCCCAGCGCTACCAGCTCGTCGATTTCTGCGGAATACATTTCGTTGTGGAAGAAATCGTACACGGAGTTCGCGATGACAAGGCCCGCGTCTTGAACCTTAAGGAGTTCGTCTACGGGGGCGGTGCGAATGGCTTTCAACGTGCGGAAATGCTTTGCGAAGTTGCGGGCACTGGTGCGGCCCACGAATCGTATCCCGAGGCCGTGAAGCAGATTCTCCAGGCTGCGTTCCTTGCTGGCTTGGATGGCGTCAAAAACATTCTTTGCGCTTTTCTTCGCCATGCGCTCCTGGGATTCCAAGTCCTC
>JABUUR010000216.1 GCA_021443065.1 Fibrobacter sp. | reverse complement strand
ATTGCAAAGAGCGACGACCAGATCGAAGTCCGCACTACCGAGACGCACATCCTGTTCAGCACCGGTTCCACCCAGATTATTTCCAAGTTGTACGAAGGACCTTATCCCAACTACAACGCAGTGATTCCCCAGAACTTTGAACGCTCCGTACAGGCGAATACCGCCGAACTGCAGAACAAGGTCCGCAGCATCCTGCCCATGGCAAATCCCCGCACCCACCAGATCCGTTTCCAGTTTGACGGCAACCTGATGGAACTGTCCGCCACAGACCCGGATGTGGGCGGCGATTCCCGCGAAGCCCTGGCCGTGACACACAACGGCGAAGGAAGCTTCAGCATCGGTTTCGACGGTCGCTATTTCTCTGAAATCCTCGACAAGTGCAACAGCGAAGAAGTCGTCCTCAGGATGAACACTCCCATTGGCGCCTGCATCATTGAACCTGTCGGCGACAACATGGGCTTCAGCCTCTTGCAGATGCCGCTACGCTTGAACGAGTAATCGTCTGGCCACAAACTGCAATTAAAGTCCCGCCCACAAGGCGGGATTTTTTCTGAATTGAAGAATTAATTTATATGTAATTTCTTAAAAACGTTCCACCCATTTTCCTCTGTCGCAGGCCCTCTGGTAAATGGGGGCGATCATTCCCTTTTCGTTCAGCGACCATATTACCAGGTAATTGGAACACATGTCTACCAAGTGCGCACAGTAGCGGGACCGTGCATAAGAGTGATGTTCCGAGTTAAAGCAAGAAACAATAAGCAGTTTGCGAAAGCGAATGGCCCGCTTGCAAAAATCGGGAAGTTTTGGCGGAAGAGCGCAACCCAGGAACCACACGGCACTGCCGCCGCTTTTCAACACGAAATACAGGATCTCGCATTCCGCCTTGGAATGGAACGTCCCTACAATGCAGCGACGTTCCCTGCCCTTTTTCATGGCCCACTGTTCCCGGATAATTCCTACGGCGGGGTCCTCCGAACGGGAGGCGAACACACCGATGCGAGACGTAGGCTCCGTCAACAATTTCTTGTTGCCCACTGTTTTCATACCGACCAGTTCCAATACGCTCATTTTTGCTCCTTTTTGCAAAAAAAAAGACCGCCCTGCAGTCCACCGGAATTTCCGGTTTCAAGCAGAATGCGATCTATGAACTATGATAATTTGGTATAGTGGAATATAGAAAATTTATTAGGTCGGCAGCGACGCGAATCGAAGAAGTTGCGCCCTCAAAACTCAAACGATAGACTCAAAGGACCTTAATTTCGAACGCACCGCACCGAGCGGGCGCTACCCTTGTCAAAGGAATTCAGGCCCGCGACAGGGCTGCTGAAGTCCAGGAAAAGGTAATAGGCAAAGGATGGTTCCTGCTCGTCTGTCGTGGAACTCCAGAAATAGGCGTAACCGCCGATGCCGTCGAATTTTCCTGCGGCAGGTTGTTCAGCCCCATCTGCATTGTTGTCTGCGGGGGCGGTCATGTAGCCCGCGGGCAGGGCGTTAAAGCCCACGTCGTCGGTGCCATTGCCGTTCTTGAACCAGCCGCCGGTGGACTTTAACATTTTACCCACCGTGGAGATATTTGGGGCATTCGCCATTGCCGCCCCGCGAACGTCCGCAGCCATTGCCGCCATGAACAGGGCGTCAAAATCCGTGGCCGAGGGCAGGCGCCAACCCGAAGGGCATGCAATCTGCGCCGCCGCCCAAGTGTAAAGGCGACCATACTCCTTGCACTTACGGTCATCGCCTTCGGGGCAGAAACTTCCCGCCAAGCCATCCTTCGAGCCATCGAATTTGCCGCCAGCGAAATTCAAGTTCCGCGCCATCCAGACGGCATTACCGATTTTCACGATTTCGTAACGCTGACCATCACGTTCGTCTGTAAAAGAATCCGAACAGCCCACAAGGGCAACGAGCACCGCGATCATGGAGACGGTACAAACTTGTCCAAGATTCTTTTTCATCGGTATGCCGAGCACAAAACCGTTACTTGGTGAAGGCGTCGTAAATGGCCTTGATGGCCTTGTTCATGTCGTCTTCATCTACACCGGTGATGATGTTGATCTGGGAGGATCCCTGGTCGATAATACGGACGTTCACCTTGTTTTCGGCAAGGGCGGTAAAGAGTTGTGCCGCAACACCGATCTTGTTGGTCATGCCATGGCCCACGGTGGCGATAAGGCTTATGCCCTTGAAAACCTTGATGCGGTCCGGATGCATCTGCTGGGTGATGTCTTCCAAAACCACATGTTCCACTGCCTCAAGTTGCTTGGTATCCACCACAATGCTCATGGAGTCGATGGCGCTGGGGCACAGTTCGTAGGAAAGTCCTTCACCCTCCAGCACTGCGAGCACACGGCGGCCAAAACCCACTTCCTTGTTCATCATGGACTTCTCGATGTAGATCATGGAGAAACCCTTGCGGCCGGCAACGCCGGTGATGGGCAACTTGGTGGATTCGGGAGTGGGGCCGATGATGGTGCCGGCGTCCTCGGGGCGGTTCGTGTTGCGGATGTTGATGGGAATCTTCTTTGCACGGCAAGGTGCGATGGATTCGTCGTGCAGCACACTTGCACCGGAGTAGGCCAGTTCGCGGATTTCGCGGTAGGAGACGTACTCGATGGGCAGGGGATTTTCCACAATGCGGGGGTCCGCCATGAGCATGCCGGAAACATCGGTCCAGTTCTCGTAGGTGTCGGCGTCGATGGCGTTTGCAAGGATTGCGCCGGTAATGTCGGATCCGCCGCGGCTGAAGGTCTTCAATTCGCCACGGGCGTTGGAACCGTAGAAACCGGGAAGAACATAAAGCTTGTCTTCGTCGGAAAGGGCCTTGGCGATAACCTCGTAGCTGGAAGGGAGAATGCGGTACTTTTCGTCGAAAGTGATAATGGGGAATGTGTCCACGAATTCTGCGCCCAAATAGACGGACATGACACGGGCGCTCAGGTATTCGCCGCGGCTCACCAGGTAATCGGTGGTGATGGACTC
>JABUUR010000467.1 GCA_021443065.1 Fibrobacter sp. | reverse complement strand
TCGGTCTTGGTCTGCTTGATTTCGATGCCCAGCCATTCGGACTGCTTGCTCCATGCCTCGACGCTTGCTTCGTCGAAATCGGAACGCTGGGTGGCTTCCAGGGATTCGCGGAGCCATGCGATTTCGTGCTTGGCGTATGCGCTGTAACGGGAACGCATCAATGCTTCGGGAGAAGCGGCGAGAGCGGTCTGCTTAATGACAGGTTCGCAGCATTCGCAATATTCTTTACCGGAACCGCAGGGGCATAAATCTTGAGCCATGATAACCTCAATAAAAGTGTGAAAAAGAAATTCTAGTGTAAAGATAGAAAAATAGGGTTCATCTGCAAAAATATGTGTCCGATAATGCTTGGTTTTCAGTTGTCGGTTATCAGTCGTCGATTTAGAGTATCACGAGCCTTAGGCTCGTATTATGAATCGCGAGTCGGTAGACTCGCCAAACCATTTACCGACCACCAACCACAAACAACTAATAAATGCTTGTATACGCGCCTTTAGACGAAAGAGGGCAGCTGCCTGGTGGTGCGAGCTGCACAAAAAAGCGGGCGTTCGCGCCCGCTACCATCTACTACCGACTTCCTATTATTTACTAAAACGCCCTTACAGGCACTTTTTAAGGAGCCAGAATTCTTCCTTGTCTTCGCGGCCGGGGTGGCTGTTTAGTGCAGGAATCCGGTCCACGATTTCGAATACGCCGTCCAGACGGGCCATCAGTTCGCCTTCGCTGGTGCAGTGGGGAGGCCCCTGGAGGGTCTTGCCGTTCATCAGCGGGTACATGAGCGAAATGAAAAGGCCGTCGTCTTTCAGCATCTTGTAGCAGACCTCAAAGAATTCGTCGCGGCGACCCGGATGGATTGCGGTGAAGGTGCTGTAGTCGTAGACGATGTCGAACTGCTGTCCACCGCGCTTGGGGTCTTTGGGAGACAGGGTGAACAAGTCCAGGTCCAGGGAACGGAGGTTCTTGTGCTTGCGACTCAGGTGGTCCAGTTCGTCGACTGCGGTTGCTGCAAAGTCCACCGCCAGCACGTCGTGACCGCGCAAGGCCCATGCTTCGGCGTCGTAGCCGAAACCTGCTCCAGGAACGAGGACGGAGCCAGTTGCGGGGCAGGCTGGATTTTTGAAAAATTCCAACAGGGCGGGAGTGGCCTTCTTGGTATTCCAGTAATCCTTGCCTTCGGCGTAGAGGTTGTCCCAGAAATCCGGGAGGTTTTGTGTCAACATATTGTTTTTCCTTTTTCTTCTAAACTAATTGGACTTGGGGGTTGCATCGGGGAGGCTGTGACCTCGTTCGAACGCTTCCTGGTTGTCTCTGTTTTTCTTATAGGCCAACTGCCCGCAGGCGGCGAGAATGTCGCGACCACGGGCGGTACGGATGGTAATCTGAACTTGGGCGGCACGGACCGCGGCGAGGAAGGTGTCCACTTCGTCGGGGGTGGGCGCGTGCAAGTTAGGATCGTCTCCATCGTTCAAAATGATTGCATTCACCTTCACGCGGCGGGGGGCGCAAATGCGGATAAGTTCCTTGGCCGCCTTGGGGGTGCAGGTGATGTTCTGGATAAGAACGAATTCAAACGTCACATAGTTATCGGTTCTGCGGATGTATTCGTCAACGGCTTCCAGAAGTTTTTCGATGGGCCACAGGTCATTTACGGGCATCACGGAGGAACGGTACTCGTTGTTGGTGCTGTTCAGGCTTATGGCGAGGCAGCAGGGGGTGTTGCGGTCCACCAGTTCCTTGATGCGGGGCACAACACCGGAGGTGCTGACGGTCATGCGTTTTGCTCCCATGTTGAACAATTTCTGGTTGTGGAGGGTGCAGCAGACCCGGTGCACGTTCTCCAGGTTGTTCAAAGGTTCGCCCATGCCCATGAAAATGATGTTGGTGACCTGCGCAATCTGCCCTTCTTCGTTGAAAAGGTTGTTGTCCTTCAGGTACCAGTTTACGTTCAGTATCTCTTCGAGAATCTCGCCGGCCTCAAGGTTACGAAAAAAGCCCATTTTTGCGGTACGGCAGAAGGCGCAGTTCATGGCGCAGCCCACCTGGGTGGAAACGCAAACGGAAAAGCGTCCGTTGGCCGGGATCATGACGGTTTCGATATGGTAGCCGTCGTGGGTTTCGAAAAGCCATTTGACCGTGCCGTCTACGGAAACCATGTGCTGGTCTTCCTTGAGGGAGCGCAATTCGAACTGCCTTGCCATTTTTTCGCGAAGGACGGGCGAGATGTTCACCATCTCGTCGTAGGAACGCACCTGCTGGCAGAACAGCCACTTCTGGATTTGGTCTGCCCTGAAGGGCTTCTCGTCGACGTCTCGCAGCCAAGCCTTGAGCTCGTCTGTAGTAAGTGTCTTGATGTTGCGGGGCCATTCCATGGCTCCCAAAGATAGTAAAAAATAACATTCTTGTTAAGGGCGTTGTTTTTCTTCCCATAGGGCGTAAAGGCGGTCTACTTCCTCGAATAGTTCCGTCAGCGAAATGTTCACTGCCGTGGCGAAACTGGTAATCGATGAAAGAGACGGGTTTCTTTTTCCGCTTTCGACTTGGGAAATGAATTGCCTTGTCGTATTCGAAATCAAGGACAGGTTGGATTGGGTGAGTCCTCTCGCGTGTCGGCGCGAGATAAAAACGTGACGAATAACGTCATTAAGTAGATTTTCTTTGTATTCCATATAAACCCATGGTGTTTCCTCACACCTTTACCTAATCCGCGACCTATTTTAGCTAAAAAGAACATTGTACAGTGCAAACAACTGTTTGCAAAATCCGAAACAATTTTTAACAAACTGCCTAAAATGGAACGTTTTTTGTAATCTTTTGTTTGTGTAGAAAATTGACGGTAAAATGACGCGGGATTTATATGACGCAGGGGAGGGGCTTAAAAAGCAAAGAAGACCAAGTTCTTAGGGAACTCGGCCTTCTTTTCGTGCGGGTGCCAGGACTCGAACCTGGAGCCTTTTGGTTCGTAGCCAAACGCTCTATCCAG
>JABUUR010000007.1 GCA_021443065.1 Fibrobacter sp. | reverse complement strand
CCGCTCGTGCTAGATTCAGGTGAAGAACCTGCGTTAAGCACTCGCTCTCAAAAAGGTCGTTTGGTTTCTGACCAAGTGACCTTTTTTCACGATATGACCGCTCGGCTCTAAGCGTAGGTACAAAACCTGCGACGGAGCATCGATTTCAAAAAAGATGGCTGGTGAATACCAGTCTTCTTTTTCTACATTCCCCACTATGAAACTTTGCCCACATTGCAATGCTGAACTAAAAGACGATGCCTCCTTCTGCCGACACTGCGGAAGCGACATGAATACAGGCTGGAAGGAGGGCGCAGCCTTTTCTTTCGAAGAACTCCCCGATTACGAGGAAATCCTGGAGAACGAATTCGGAGACGACCCCAGGAGCCCCTACGCAAAAAAGAACAAGGGCTTTGGCGGAATAGCAGGGACAATCGCAGCAATTATCGTGGCCATGGCTTTTGTTGCGGCCATGGTAATGCATTAGATTTCTTTTAGTTTTACGAAACAGTCTTTTCAAGGGCCTTAAGGGTTTCTTCGGCTTCGGTATAGTCGTAATCTTCGATTTGTTCCTTGAGTTTTTGCAACAAGGTTTCTTGTTCCGGAGCAAATGCGATATTTTCTATGTCGTCCAAGGCCCGCTTGCACTGGGTCGAAGAACATGAATCCACCGCGGTTTTAAGTTTTTCGACGGCATTCTTAAGTTTGGTCTGGGCTTCAGGATCCTCGACTTTTACCGTATGCGTATTTTGCTCTGTAACGATGTTCGACAAGACTCCCTCAAGTTCATCTATGAAAGTCTGTAAACTGGTGCTGAACTCGTTGTATTCGTCATTGTCGAACTGCTTATGGCTCAGTCTGGTTTCCAGATTCAGAGCCTTCTTCTGTATAGAAATTGCACCTACGGTACCGCAAAGGCCTTTGATGGTATGGGCCATCCTGGTGGCTTCTTCGAACTGATTGTTTTGTACGTACTTCGAGATGAAAATGCATTTTTCGCGGAAATTCGTTACCAGGCCCTGCAAAAGCTTAAGGAACAAAGCCTTGTTGTTGTTGGAATGGTAAAGCCCCATGGCGGCATCAAAGTTCTTGATTTTCTGGAACTGGGCGATAAACGCAGCATCCTCAGAAGAAACTTTTTCGTCATCCTTCATGATTTCCACGATTTTATCGGGACGTGCATCGGAATCGATGGGCAGGAACTTTGCCATTTCTTCGTAGAGCAATGTGGGGTCGATGGGCTTGACGATGTGGGCGTTCATTCCGGCGGCAAGGCATTCCTCCGTATCTTTCTGGAAGGCTCGGGCGCTCATGGCCAAAATAGGGACTTCCTTGAAGTACTTTTCAGGACGTTCGCGGATGGCCTTGGTTGCGGTAAGGCCGTCCATGATCGGCATCTGAATATCCATCAGCACAAGGTCGAAAGCATCTTCCTTCAAAAGATCCAAGGCCTCTTGACCGTTATTTGCAATCATAGCCGATAGCCCGACGTTGTTCAACAGGGAAACGGCCAATTCCTGGTTCATCTGGTTGTCTTCTACAAGGAGAATCTTGGCATCCTTGAAATAAACCTTGCGTTTTTCTTTCTTTGTCGCCTTCTTGTATGTCAATTCTTCGCCTAAGGCTTCCTGCATGGCGCTGAGCATGGAACTCATCTGCAACGGCTTGGGCACAAAACTGTTAAACCCAAGTTCCGTGGCCTTTTCCATGTTGTTCTCGTCAAAGCTCAAGGGGTGCATCAGCACCTTGGGAATGTTCAACATTTGCGGTTTTAAACCGCGGGCAAATTCCAGACCGTTGGTAATGGGCATGGCGTAGTCCACCAGGAACAAATCGTACGGGTCCTCCCCCGCCTCTTCGTGGGCTTGCACAAGGTCCAAAGCCTCGTCCACGGAGCGGGCCTCTTCCACAATGCACTGCAATTTTTCCAGATAATGCCGTAACACATCTCGAAGATTGTCGCAGTCGTCAATCAAAAGCACGTTCTTGCTGCGGAATGTCAGAACATTAGTCCATCGAGGTTCGCCGGCATTTGTAGCAACGGGAAGCACCAGCGTAAAGAAAAACTTGGAACCCACGCCCGACTCACTGGCAACCTGCATCTGCCCACCCATCAGTTCCACAAGGGACTTGGAAATTACAAGGCCAAGGCCTGTACCGCCGTACTTACGGGTGGTGGACCCGTCCGCCTGGGTAAAGGCATTGAACAACTTTCCAACTTGTTCCTGGGTCATGCCGATTCCCGTATCTTTCACACAGAACGAAAGTTTGACGTTGTTGGCGTTTTGTTGCACCAGTTTTATACTCAGGGTGATACTGCCCTTTTCCGTAAATTTCGTGGAGTTGTTGATCAGGTTGGTGAAAATCTGTGAAAGTCTCAGGGGGTCGCCCATCAACATCTCGGGAATTTCCGGATCCACATCCACAATCAGTTCTATGGGACGGTTGGCAATGCGGACTTCGGCCAGTGCGGCCACCTCGCCGATTACATCGCGCAGGACCAGCTGAGTGATTTCCAGTTCCTGTTTTTTAGCCTCGATCTTGGAGAAATCGAGAATGTTGTTGATAATGCCCAACAAGGACTTTGCCGCACCGCTGATGCGATCCACAAATCCATGCTGACGATCGTCAAGCTGGGTATCGGATATAAGGTGCGCCATGCCTATGATGGCGTTCATGGGCGTGCGGATTTCGTGACTCATGTTGGCCAAAAATTCGCTCTTCGCCTGGGTGGCCTTTTCGGCAATTTCCCGGGCGGCCACCACCTCGGAAATATCGATCATGGTGACCATGTAGCCCACAATGGAATCCTGCACATTCAAGGTGGAGGCTTCGCCGCGGAACCAGATGTCGCTTTGGGTATTGCTGGACTTGAGTATAAAGTTTTCCTTCCAGAGCTCATTTTTATCGAAGGAAAGCTTCAAGGATTCGATCATTTTTTCGGGAATGCCGATATCCTTCAATTCTCCTATGTGCAAGCCTATCATTTTACGCCATTCCA
>JABUUR010000123.1 GCA_021443065.1 Fibrobacter sp. | reverse complement strand
CTTCGAAAAGAAGTACCGCAAGGAAGGCCGCCCCATCTACCGCAGTATCATCGAGTTTGTTAAATAAGGTTTTCAAATTTTTGACACTTTTGTGACATACTGATTTTTTACTTTTTGCGTTATGTTAAAGCATCTTTCTATCAACGGTTTCACTCTTATCGCCCGGGCCGAGGTGGATTTCAGCCAGGGTTTTACCGCCATTACCGGCGAGACCGGCGCGGGCAAGTCTGTTTTGCTGAAGGCTCTGCGAATCGTTTGCGGTGACAAGGCCCAGGCGAGCATGGTCCGCACTGGCGAGGAGAAGGCTGTTGTAGAGGCGACTTTCGATATCGGAAACGAACCCCAGGTAAAAACGATTCTTGAACAGCTGGATATCGATTTTGACGACGAACTGGTGATCCGCCGCGAAATTCTGGAGAACGGCAAGGGACGTGCCCGGGTAAACGGCTCCATGGTGAACCAGGCCGACTTGCAGCGCCTGGGCGACGAACTTATCCAGATGCACGGACAGAGCGAGCAGATCTTGCTGCGGGACACCCGCACCCACGGCCAGATGCTGGACGCCTATGCCGGCAATATTGTCCTGCTGGGAGAATACGGTAAATTGTGGGCCCGCTGGAACGAGATCCAGGGGAAAATCAACGCCACCGAAGAACGTGCAAAGAATCTTGCCGCCCAAAAGGACTTTCTCAAGTTCCAATACGACGAATTGTCCAAGGCGGCCCTCAAGGCCCACGAAGAAGAAGAACTTGAAGAAAAGGTCAACAGCGCAAGCAAGGGCGAAGCCGAACGCCGCCATCTGGGCGACATCCAGGGGATGCTTTCCGGCGAAAACGGCCTGTTGGACATGGTCCAGAGTTTGCAGGCCCGTATGCGCACCCTGGCAATCAAGTGCCCCGATTACGAAGAAGACCTGAAGGCGCTGGAGGAGGTGGCCGACCCCTTCGAGAGTGTCTGCAAGGACCTCATGCGCCTGAGCCCTTCGGCGGCTGTCAGTGCGGCAGACATCGACAGGGCGAATTCCCGAATCGCCCAGATTCAAAAACTGAAGCGAAAGTACCGCACCGACGTGGACGGGCTCATGGCCCTGACGGAACAGCGTCGCGAGGAGTTGAGCAGCCTCGAAAATCTTGATGCGGACCTGGAGGAACTGGCCAGGCAGTCCCAGAAGGTTCTGGCGGAACTTGAAAAGACGGCAGAAAAACTGAACGAAGCCCGCGTAGACGCAGCCAAGCGGTACGACAGTTCCGTAAGCCAGATTCTACATGCCCTCGGCATGCCCAAGGCCGAGTTCAGCACCTCCATCGAAAAGCAGTCCCTGGGCCCCACGGGCGGCGACCGCATCGAATTTTTGCTGGCTCCAAACCCCGGCGAAGGTTCCAAGAGCCTGCAAAAGGCGGTGTCCGGCGGCGAACTTTCCCGTTTGCTTCTGGCAATCAAGAGCGTCATGGCGGAACTGGACAAGGTACCGCTGCTGATCTTTGACGAGGTGGATTCGGGCATCAGCGGCGAAGTGGGCAACAGCATTGGCGACGCCTTGCGCAAACTGAGCCAGCACCACCAGATTTTGACCATCACCCACCTGCACCAGGTGGCAAGCCGCGCCCAGAACCAGTTGGCGGTAAGCAAGCAGGAAATCGACGGGCGAACTTTTACATCTGTCAAAGAACTGGACCGCGACGGGCGCATCCAGGAACTGTCCCGCATGTTGGGCGGCGACAGCGACACCATTCGTGAACATGCAAAGCAACTTTTGGAGAACAATCAATGACCGAAGAAAACATTTCAGAAGTTAGGTTACGCAGCCGCATTTGGCAGATTCTGCGGGCTATCGTATTTATATGCGTCATCTGCTTTATCTGGAACGGCATGCTCAAGACCGCCGCATGTTTCGTGGTCATCGCCATGATCATGGGGTGGGTAAACCTGTACCAGCTTCACTGCGAAGAGGTGGAAAAACCCTACTACAGGCTCTGGCTGAACATCATCGACGGAGCCCTCTCCTTCGTGGTCATGACAAGCATTTTCGTCCACGACTTGCTTAAGGAGGAATCCGCCGAAAAACTCCTGGCGGTCGGCTGCGTTTTGCTGCTGGCTCGACTCATCGCATACACCCTGTTCTCCCTGGGGGTTCTTCGCGAAGGCAAGCAGCTCCCCCGCAAGCGCCGCTGGAGCAAGCTTTGCAACATCTCCATCACGGTGACCATGGCGGTGTACCTTTTGAATTTGGAAGAATACCAGCAGATCTGCATGGTCACCTCCATGTTGCTTATGGGGGCAAGTACCGCGGCATTTGCCTACTGGTACTACCGCGATCCCGCACACCGCAAGCCACTTTCCATTGCAAGCCAACTTACCATGAGCCGCATCGTCCTCACCCCCTTCTTTCTGTGGGTGTTTTTCTACGACAACGACTTGGACTACAGCAACAACAGTCTCGTTTTCAAGGTCCTATCGCTGGTCATGGTGTTGGGCTTTATGCTCACCGATTTTTTGGACGGAAAACTTGCCCGTGCCATGGGCGAGGTCAGCACCTTGGGCAAATATCTGGACCCCTTCAGCGACAAGATTTCCAACATGACGATTTTCATGTGCTTTATCGCCACAGGGTACGCCCCCGTGTGGATGGTGGCCTTGATCTACTTCCGCGAATCCAGCGTCGAGACATTGCGTACCCTGGCTGCAAGCGAGGGCCTGATCATGCCCGCACGTCGCAGCGGCAAGTGGAAAACCGCCCTGCAGGGCGCGGGAATCGTAGCGATTCTTGCCGGGGCAATCGACCCCATCCGCCATTTTATTCCCGGATTTGACGCAATCTGGCCCTATTTCCCTGTGACGGTCATGGGCGTCATTACCCTTGTCACTATCGTGAGCGGCGTGGACTATTTCGTGGCCAGCAAGCATATCTTAAAGAAATTCGTTTAAACACCCTTGACAGAATAGAACGAATTTGCTATATATGGGCTACCTCGACGCGGGGTGGAGCAGTTGGTAGCTCGTCGGGCTCATAA
>JABUUR010000261.1 GCA_021443065.1 Fibrobacter sp. | reverse complement strand
CTGAACTGCGCCTTGAATATGTTCTCTCATCGATCGAGTTCTCCTGCAATCATGTTGAGGCCCGGAAGGATGGCCATGGAGTCGGACAAGGTAAGACCTTCCACCATTTCGGCAAATGCGGAAACGTGAGCAAAGCTGGGGGAGCGGGCCTTGATACGGTACGGATGACCGGAACCATCGGCAACGATGGTAAAGCCAAGTTCGCCGTTGGCACATTCGGTACCGCAGTAGTATTCGCCTTCGGGAACGCGAATGCCTTCGTACACGCTCTTGAAACGTCCGATAAGGCCTTCCATGTCTTGATAAGCCATCTTGTGGCTGGGCACGCGTACGCGGGGGTCCACGATGTCCACAGGACCCGGGGCAAGGCGCTTGAGAGCCTGACGGACAATCTTTACGGATTCCTCGATTTCGGCCAGGCGGACCTGCAAACGGTCGTTGGCGTCGCCCTGGGTACCCACAACGACTTCCCAGTCGTAGGTTTCGTAATCGTAGTACGGTTCGTCCTTGCGCAGGTCGCTTGCAACGCCCGTGGCGCGGAGCACGGGGCCAGTCCAGCCGTAGCTGATGGCGCGCTCCTTGGAAATTTTACCGATACCTACGGTACGGTCCAAGAAAATACGGTTGCGATCCAAGCAGGCATGCAAGTCCTTGAGAGCCTTTTCTACGGACTTGCAGGCAGCCAGCACATCGTCTTCGAAGCCGTCGTAAGAATCGCGGTAAAGGCCGCCAATGCGGGCGAAACTGTTGGTAAGGCGGGCGCCGGTCAACTTTTCCCAGATCAGCATGATTTCTTCACGGGGATTGAAGGCGTACATAAAGGGAGTGGTGCCGCCCAAGTCCTGGAATGCCGCGGCCACGCAAATAAAGTGGTCGTTGATGCGGGAAAGTTCGTTCACGATAACGCGGAGCACCTTGTTGCGTTCCGGGATCTCGATACCGAACATGTTTTCTACCGCACGGCAGAACGCAATGTTGTTCATCATTGCAGAACAGTAGTTGAGACGGTCGGTGTAAGGAATCACCTGCTGCCAGGTGCCCCGTTCCACCATCTTTTCAAAACCGCGGTGCATAAAGCCGATTTCGTGAACACCGGCGACGATGGTTTCGCCATCGAGAGCGGTCAACAAGCGCACGCAGTGGTGGGTTGCCGGATGTGTCGGGCCCACGTTCAAAGCCATCAGGTTCAGCTTTTCGCCATTAGGATCTAATACGATCATTGTTTTCTGCTCCCTTCAAGAAATTCTTCGTCTACGGGGTTGATTTCTTCGGAACGTTCAATCACCTTGTAACCCTTAGATTCCAGACGCTTTTCAAGTTCAGGAACCAGGTAATCGCTGGTGGAAAGCCACTGACGCTTCTGGGCAGGGTAGTCCTTGCGCAGGGGGTGACCCACAAATTCGCAATGGTTCAAAATGCGGCGAAGATCGGGGTGTCCTTCGAATAAAATACCGAACTGGTCAAAGACCTCGCGTTCCAGCCAGTTGGCGCTGGCATAGAGATCGGTTATGGTCGGAACCTTCAAATCGGCTTCGCTGACCAGCACCTTCAGTCGGACCCGAGCGCCAACAGAGGACATGCTCTTGAATGCGTAGGAGACCGCAAAGCGAGGTCCCTCGTGATTGGGGTAGGTCAGGTAGTCGATACCCGCAGCATCCAGCAGCATGTCAAACTTGACACTCAAGTCGTTCTTCAAAAATTCCACGGCAGCGTGGAGATTTTCCTTGGCCACAACAACGCAGGCGTCCCACTTGGCAAGAGACTCGCGCTTGGCGCCGAACTTCTCCTCCAGGAGGGAGATGATGTTTTCAATGTTTTCCATCAGTTACTCCTTCCAGAACTGTGCTTTCTTGATGAGTTTCTGTTCTTTTTCAACCAGGAATTCCTTCACGTCGGCGACCTTTTCGCTGACGCATTCCTTGGCGTTCGCCTTGGCCTGGGCGGTCTTGGCCTTGATCAGTTCCCACTGTTCCTTGACGCGTTCAGTACGCATCTTCATGTAGGATTCGTCCTTGATTTTGTTCTGCAGGTCGAACATGGCATCGAAAAACGCCTCGGGACGGCTGGGGCAACCACCGATGTAGACATCGACGGGAATAATGTGGTCGATGCCAGGTACGGTGCAGTAGCA
This sequence comes from Fibrobacter sp., assembly GCA_021443065.1. Classification (GTDB taxonomy): domain Bacteria; phylum Fibrobacterota; class Fibrobacteria; order Fibrobacterales; family Fibrobacteraceae; genus Fibrobacter. The sequence continues at coordinate 881 of JABUUR010000261.1, read as the reverse complement.
ATCATAGAAACCGCCGGAACTTGCACAGGCACCCATGGCGATGACCCACTTGGGTTCGGCCATCTGCTCGTACATGCGTTGGAGGATTGGGGCCTGCTTGTAGGTAATGGTGCCGGACACCAGCAGCACATCGGACTGGCGCGGGGTAAAACGGACGTATTCCGAGCCGATACGGGAAAGGTCGTAACGACCTACCTCGGTACTCATGAATTCGATTGCGCAACAAGCCGTACCATAAGGGAACGGCCACAGAGAGTTGGTACGACCCCAGTTGACGATAAAGTCAAGGGAGGAAGTAATGAAATTCGGCTTTTCTGCCTCATTATTCATAGGGGTTACCTCATTAAAAACCGAGGCGAAAGATAGAACTTTACAGGTATGGTAAAAGTCCAAGATTCATGTAAAAAGGCAAAAAAAAGAAAATAATTCCGAACGCCCTGAAATTAGCCTAGACTAACAAAAACCGATTTAACAACATAACTCTTTTAGCATCAAGAAGTTAAGGACAAACAGACGCAAGAACGGTCCCAGCCCGCGCCGTCATCCCGGGCTTGACCCGGGATCCCTCCTCTTGCTTGTCATCCCGGGCTTGACCCGGGACCCCGCCTCTTGCTTGTCATCCCGGCCTTGACCCGGGACCCCGCCTCTTGCTTGTCATCCCGGCCTTGACCCGGGATCCCCGCCTCTTGCTTGTCATCCCGGGCTTGACCCGGGATCCCCGCGCAATAAAAAAACGTACACACCGTCACTTTCGAAAAGCCGAACATTGCGAGACCTTTTCGCAGGGAATCCAGGCTAATGAACACTTAGCACTTTAGCACCAAGAAATGCTTCATCCACTGCGTGGACAAGTCTTTCTAAGCGCTAAAGCGCTAAGAAAT
>JABUUR010000074.1 GCA_021443065.1 Fibrobacter sp. | reverse complement strand
GCAAAGACATCTTTTGCCTACAAAGAACGCAATAATTGTCATGATGGTTGTGACTGCAAATTTTGCGTAATGCTGGAAATAACTGGAATCCGCAAGGCACTGCTCCACAGCGCCGCACTTATAAAAGACGTACCAGTCGCGGGTAAAAAACGCCACGAAAAGTACGATAACCAAGGCTAAAAGGACTCTGACAGATTTCTTTGGGCTTATCATGGGGTCAATTATAACAAAATCTGACTAGTCCATAATCCACACGGGGGGATTTGTCTGTACATGGCACTTGGTAATGTCCAGCATGTCGTCTGTCATTTCTGTTACGGTCACATAGTTCATGACGTTCTGGTCATATACAGTGCAGCCGCAAGTGTAATCGTTAGAATCTGCGTCTTTAGCCTTTTTGCCGATGTTGTAGGGCGTGCAAGGCTTGTTCACTTTTTCTTCCGATTCAAAAGCCTTCCTGTATTCATATTTTTCGTAATCCGTACAGACTAGATTCGTCTTGTTGGCTTTGACGAAATCTGTGGTATCGCAATCAGCATTTGCATCCAAGGCCATGTAGATTTCTTCGGTTGTGGGCATCCACATATATGCATCCTGGGCGATTTCTACGCACCGGAAGTACTTTTGCTCGTCGTTTTTACCGAATTTTTCTGCCGCATTCACCAGTTCTTTTTTGCAGAGGTAGCCGATCTCGTAGGTGTTTGCGTCTGTGGGTGTCCATCGGCGGTTGTTACAGACATAGTAGTTGTCGTTCTTGTTCTTGTCCGTTGTTTTTTGGAAAGACTCCAGCGCGTATTCGTTGTCGGAGCAGCCTTCTCCAATGACGATTGTAATGGAGTCGGCAAACTTCCAACGTACCGCCGCTCCAATGCCTGTGCCTGTGGTGTCAAAGATGTAGGTGGTGTCCAGCACGCCGTTACCGGTGGAAAGGGCTCCGTCTTCGTCGTTACCAAGCCCAACGGTGTCCTGCTCAAATGCCGTAGACAGACGCCATGTACCTGCACCCAAAGTCATGTCGCAGGTAAAATAGGTCTCTGCGCTGTCGCTCTTGGATGCAGCATTTTGTTGAACAACATCTTTCTTTGCTGCGGAACATTTCTCCAGGCCGTAAACGTGGTTCCAAAATCTAGTCAGAACCGCTTCAAACGCGGGCACCGAATCGTTGGACCAGTTTTCCAGATTGTTGCGGATATCGCTTAATTTGAGGAGAGGCTCGTCGGTATCTTCATCCCGATATTTGAGATATTCCAGGTTGAAGGCGTAGTCGGCAAATTTCACCATGGCCGCCTCATCCTGAATTTTTCCATCGGGTGCAAAATCCTTGCTCAAATTTTCCAGTTTGTCGGACAATGTCATGTCTGTATCATCGGGATGGCCGCGAAGAAGAATCGCTACGGCCAAGGCGATGGCATCTAGATTATCCGAAGTCTTGAAACCGAAGTTCTGCATGATTTCCTTGTTGGCCTGGAGTACGGCGGCATCAAAACTGTAATCGTTGTTTACCAGTCGCTTGATGCGGGCGGCGACCAGGGTGGAGTACACGCTTACATTCACCTCTTGTGAAGATTCCAAGTTGGCAAACGCCTTCAGTTCCATGTTGTCTTCCATGTCCTCGCCGGTTACGGCATCCTTGAAGATCCCGCTTGCGGTAACTTCCACATAAGGGGAATGGAAGCTTACCTTCGGAGTCACGTAGTCTCCGCCGTTGTTGATGGAAGAATCTGTTACCATGAATCCTGTTTGCTTAAAGGATTCTGTTGCTGGATTGTAAGCCAATTCCCGGATTTCTATGGGAGAGCCTATGGCAATGGGGCCAAGCCCGTTAATAGATCCGGTAATGGTTACGTTTTCAACAGATAGCTTGTCTCCTGTTACAACAACATCGCTGGAATTGGATATTTTCCACCCCGATTCAGTACACATGTAGTAGGCATCTTCTTTTTCTACATACATTTTCACGCCAATGTTGTTGGTTCCCGAAAGGCCTTTTTGGGCAGAGCAGGTGGGCAAATTATCAACGGAGGAAACCTCCGTCTTTTCATTGGAAGAAATCAGGTCGCAGCCGGCCAGGCTAAAAAGTGAAACTGCAGCAGCAAACTTATACAAAATCTTTTTCATGCTCTGCTCCTGTTAAAAATAGATGAACCCGCCGAAGGAGACGAATACGCCTTCGCTGTTGAAGAACGCCTTGGTGTCGGTAAAAAAGGTGTCGCCAAAGGAAAGTTCCAGGGCGAACCAGTCTTTTGCATAGCGTAAGCCGGCGGTGGCGTTTACTGCACCAGAATGGGATGCCAATGCCGTATAGTCCGTATCGTCGGTTGCGGTCCCCGATACAAAACTAAAGACCAGCCAATCGTAGGAGACTTCGCCAAAAACCGTGAACCCTTCGGTGACTGCGACTTCTCCAAGGATGTTGGGCGAAAGATTCACCCCGAACATGGTGGAATCGCCGTCGAACAAGACCACTGGTATAGAGACGTTCGTGCCCAGGAGCAGCCTTGCCCGTTGGTTTGCGAGGGCCTTTCGCCCAAAGTTAAAGTAGGGGGCGATTCTGGTGTAGGAATTTTCTGTGGAATCCACAACCTTTCCGCCGGATTTCATTTTGTCGTTGTGCAATACGAAATTTAATCCAGTGTTCCAGCCGTTGTTTTTTGCACTGGGGGCATTGGATACCCCGATGTTAATCGTAAGGTCGTTATGCTTTTCGGAAGTGCTCTTGCCAGCCGAAGGTTCCACGTTGGTTTCTTTTGCCTGGGTAATGTAATCTGCTGATAAAGTAAGCGCATAGTTCCCGAGAACTTTTGAAACAGCAACGCCAAAATCGTTGCCGGCTTCTGTTCCGCTAATTCCTTCGTTGTCGCCAGTTACAGCGAACTGCCCAAGGGATGCTCGTGCAGAAATACCGAAACCTTTCACGGCGTAGCCGATGGTTCCGCGGCCTAAATCCTGGGACAGATCCAGGGCAAAGAACAAGTTACCAAGGGAAGCCACGCCCATTTCGCCGGCAGGTTCTATATA
>JABUUR010000192.1 GCA_021443065.1 Fibrobacter sp. | reverse complement strand
GCAGGTTACGAGGCCAATGGCGGTTTCTTGCTGCAGACCGAGCTCATGCGCACCGCATACGACGGTGTGGCCCGCACCCTTAAGGCTTTGCCCACACGCGACGCCCTGCTGCCCATGATCGCCGTGATGGTCATGGTCCGCGAACAGAAGACCTGCGTCGTAGACTTGTTGCGAAAACTTCCCAAGCGCTTTACCTTAAGCGACCGCTTGAAGGAATTCCCCACCGAGATTTCCAAGGCGAAACTTGCAGAAATCCGCGAGCAGAAACTGGGCGAAAAACTTTTTGGCAAGTTTGCCGCAAGACCTAGCAAGTTCAAGCCCAAGGATGGCCCTGCACCCATTTTCCACGGCAAGATGGTCTCCCTGAACGAGGTGGACGGGTACCGCATGGAATTCGATTCCGGCGATATCGTCCATTTGCGCCCCAGCGGCAATGCTCCGGAATTCCGCTGCTATGTGGAAACCGAGGGCAAGGAACGTTCCGCCGAACTTTTGGCGGACTGCCTCAAAATTATGGAAGGCTGGCGTAAATAAACAAAAAAAGAGCGTTAAAGAGAGTTTTTTTCGACAGATTAGCCGTTTTTTTTGTATTTTGGAAACATGATAAAGAAAGTTCTAGCCACGACCGCCCTTTTAGGTTCGCTTGCCCTCGCAGGCGAGCATTGGAACGTCGAATTGGGTGGCGTGACCATGAAGTTTCTTTCGATGCAGGTTTCCGGACGCTCTGCGGCGCTGTCCGGAGCCGGGGTGGCCGACCCTGCCAGGGCTGCCGAAGCCTCCCGTAACCCTTTGGCCATGAGTGTTGTCAATGAACCGGAATTGGGCCTTAACCACCTGATGTTCGGGGACGGCGCCACCGAGAATTTTGTCTCGGCCTACTATGGGCATCCTATGGAAATCAAGGGCTACAAGATTGCGGTTGCGGGTGCGGTGGATTTCATCGGTTACGGCGATATCGAAGGCCGTGACGAAAATGGGGCCCTCCAGTCTTCTTACGGTGCCTACGGTTGGAGCCTGCAGGCCGGTGTCGGCAGCAGGGGCAAGGTTTTCAACTGGGCCGCCACGATGCGTTTTGCTAGCCAGACCATCGATGACGAAACTGCCTTGGCGTTTCTTGGCGATATCGGCGGCTCCTTCAAGGTGAACAAGTACCTGGCATTTGGCACCACCCTCACCAATTTTGGCTACATGGGTGATTACGATGGCGTGGATGAAGCAGCGCCCATGGCCCTCCAGGCGGGTGTCACCGGTTTTATCCCTGTCGCCGAAAAATGGAGCGCGCACCTTTCCGTGGATGCCTACCGCAGGGCGGACTCCCGTGCCCACTGGCTCTTTGGCGGCGAGGTCCTGTACCGCGACATGCTGGCGTTCCGCCTGGGCTACTCCATTCGCCCCGGCACCAAGGACGGCTTAAGTTGCGGTCTGGGCTTTTCCTACGGCATGATTGTCTTTGACTACGGGTACAGCCCCCGCCCATCCTTTGAGGGCGGCGATCACAATGTGTCCATCGGCCTAAAGTTCTAGGCAGTGCTTTTTTATCTGATAGTTCAGGGAACCCCGGCTGATTCCCAGCGTTTGGGCTGTGCGGCTCCTGTTCCAGTTGTTCTTGTGGAGTTCCTCCTGGATAATCTGCCACCGGTACGTCTTGGTAACCCCCAGGGGGTTTACGGTTTCCACAGTATCGTCGGCGGGTGAAAATTCCTCGTGAAGAATTTCGCTGAGGGCCATGCTGTAGGGCTTGAGCAGGGCGTAACGTTGCAGTACGTTCTTTAGCTGGCGTACGTTCCCGGGCCAGCTTTGTGACTTTAGCCTGTACAGTTCCGCAGGAGAGAGCGGCTGGGGCTTGTAATCGGGAAGGGGCCGCGTAAGCGACATGTTGGCCTCCGCCCAAAGTTCCTGGGCGATGTTCTCGAAGTCGCCTCGGTCCCTGAGGGCGGGGAGCTGTATGGGGAAAACGTTCAGCCTGAAGTACAGGTCTTTGCGGAAACGGCCTGCGGCCACCTCCTGGCGGAGATTGCGGTTGGTGGCGCAGATCAGGCGGAAGTCCACGGGAATGTTCTTGGTCCCCCCGATGGGGGTGACGGAACGCTCCTGCAGGATGCGCAGGAGTTTGCGCTGCTGGTCCAGGGGCATCTCGCCGATTTCATCCAGAAAAAGAGTGCCCCCGCTGGATGCCTGCACCACGCCCACTTGCTCCGAGGCAGCCCCCGTGTAGGCCCCCTTACGCGCCCCTTCCAGAATGCTTTCTGCCAAGTTGGGGGCGATTGCCCCGCAGTTTACCGCGACAAAGGGCCCCTTGGCCCTGGCGCTGCTGTTGTGGATGTACCGTGCGGCCACCTCTTTCCCGCACCCCGATTCTCCCTGGAGCAGCACGGAGATGTTGGAATTTGCCGCGATATTTAAAAGATTTTCCTTGATGATCATAGGACCTCCGGCATTATACACGCAGCAAACCCTTTAACGAGACCCCTTTTTTTGCTAATTTTACGCTCGCCTTGAAAATTTTACATTCGATTACGTAGAATGGAGGCAATTCAGGGTATTCACAAGTGGCTGGCTAAGGCAGGCAGGCTTGAGTCGATGGTTTGTCGCTCCGGGTGGGGCGCGAGGCTCGAAGCCGAGAGGCCGGCAGCCCAAAGGAAAAACATGTCTAGAATCGTATGCAAGTTCGGCGGCTCCTCCGTTGCCGATGCGGGTCAGTTCCGCAAAATCAAGAATATCGTTTCCGCTAACGCAAAGCGCAAGGTGGTGGTGGTCTCCGCCCCGGGCAAGCGCAATCCCAAGGAAACCAAGCTCACCGACCTTCTCTACAGCACTTATGACCTGGCTTCCAAGCATCTGGATTTCTCCGAACCTTGGAACCTGATCCGCTCCCGCTACCTTGAAATCTGCTCCGACCTGGGTATCGAACCCAAGGTTGCCGAAGACCTGGACCTGCTTGAAAAGCAACTCCGCGACGACGTAGAGTCCATCACCACCGATTACCTGGTGAGCCGCGGCGAATACCTGAGCGCCCGTGTCAT
>JABUUR010000503.1 GCA_021443065.1 Fibrobacter sp. | reverse complement strand
GTCAAGGAGAAAATTGCAGCCTTGCGCAGAGCCCGTGATTTAATCGACTGGGAAAAGGGGCACAAGGGCCCCATGCAGGTGAAGGGCGATGTACGCCGGGAAAATAACATCGCTGTCAACGAGTCGGAACCCTTGTCCATGGATGCTGCCGAACAGACCGTGGTAGCCCCCATGAGAATTCCCAATGCCGCGGTGACTGCCCGTGTGCGTTCCTTCAACGCACAGGAAACTACCGTGCAAAATCCCGTAGACCCCTCAGACGAGGCGACCATTGCCATGGGCCGCACCAGAGGGGCTTCTGATATCGATGCAGAAAACTTGCTTGGCGGTGACGGTGCTTTTGTCGATGGAACTACAGGCGGAGCAGACGATACTTTCACCCCGGTAGTTTACGGTGCCGACGATACCTACGGTGAAAATGCAATGGAACCTACCATGGGCGGCGATATCGGCACCTTTATTCCTGGGGCGAATTCCGGAGTCCAGGCGGCGTCCATTCCGGTCGTGGACCCTACGGAACAATACGACGAATACAAGATTCCTGCAATCTCCGATATCCTGGACGATCACGAGGCCCAGACCGCCGACTACACCGAAGACGAATTGAATGCCATCGGCAAAATGCTTGAAGAAAAACTGGAAAACTTCAAGGTGAAGGGCCGCGTCATCGGTTGCGAAACCGGCCCCATGATTACCCGCTTTGAGGTGGAACCTGGGCCTGGCGTCAAGGTGAGCCGCTTTACCTCCCTGCAAGAAGACCTTGCCATGCCCCTGAAGGTGTCCTCTGTGAGGATCCTTGCCCCCATCCCGGGAAAGGCCGCGGTGGGTATCGAAATTCCCAATCGCAAGTTCCAGACGGTGTTCAGCAAGGATGTCTTTGAAAGCGACAAGTTTGCCCCGTCTCCCGAAAAAATCATGGTGGCCTTGGGCAAGGACATTACCGGCGAGGCGTTCTCCATGGATTTGGCCAAGGCCCCCCATCTGCTGATTGCGGGCCAGACAGGATCCGGTAAATCTGTCTGCATCAATGCACTCATGGCGAGCATGCTTTTCAGCAAGACTCCCGACGAGTTGCGCATGATTCTGGTGGATCCCAAGGCGGTGGAACTTAAGATGTACGAAAACATCCCGCACCTTTTGGCACCGGTGATTACCAAGCCCGAGATTGCAATACAGGCGCTCCAGTGGCTGTGCTACGAAATGGACCGCCGCACCGAGGTGCTTGCAACGGCCAAGGTTCGCAATATCGGTGGCTTTAACGCAAAGTACGAGGCCGGTGAACTGCCCGATGACATCCCCACCGAAGACAAGGGCCGCCGCATGCCGTTTATTGTCGTGATTATCGACGAAATGGCCGACTTGATGATGGTGGCCGGAAAGGAAATCGAAAAGTCCGTGGCTCGCCTCGCGGCAAAGGCCCGTGCCGTGGGCATTCACTTGGTTCTTGCCACCCAGCGCCCCTCCGTGAAGGTGATTACGGGTATTATCAAGGCCAACCTGCCCACCCGCATTAGTTTCAAGGTGGCGTCCCAAATCGATGCACGCACCGTGATGGACCACGCCGGCGCCGAAAAACTTTTAGGACGTGGCGACATGCTGTTCAAGGCAGTGAACGACCCCGACCCTGTACGTGTCCACGGCGCCTTCCTCAGCGACGAAGAGGCAGAACGCTTGGCAGATGCCTGTTCCAACCAGAATGTCTACTACCCGCAGGTGGAATCCTTCGATGTTTCCGAGGGCATGGAAGACGACGAAGAGGGAGACGGTCCTAAGAAACTTGGCAGGCTGGACCCGTTGCTGTTCGACGTGGCCTGCTGGGCTGTCGAAGTGAGCGGTCTATCTACCTCGGCGGTGCAACGACACTTTAGCGTGGGCTATAGCCGTGCCGGTAAAATTGTGGACCAACTTTACGGCCTTGGGGTGTGCGGCCCCAGCAAGGGCAATTCCAAGCCCCGTGCCATGCTGGTGGGCATAGACGAACTGATGCAGATGGAACGTTCCGGAACCTTTAGGTAGACTAACAACTATGAAAGAATTTGCACCTTCCAAGATTAATCTGTTTCTTGATGTCATTCGAAAGCGGGAGGACGGCTACCACGATCTAGGTACCGTATTCCAGACCATCGATGCCGGCGACACCTTGTCCGCGGACTTGCGCAACGATGGCGAAATCGTATTGACGTACAATCACCCTCAGGAGTATCCGGTACAGTCCGACCTGGTGTACAAGGCTGCCTTGGCTCTTAAAAATTTTGCAATGAATCAGGGTGTCGCCGGCGCCGCTAATTTCGGGGCAGATCTTTACCTTGAAAAGGAGATGCCCCTGGGGGCCGGCCTCGGGGGAGGCAGCGCCGACGCTGCCGCAGCTCTTCGCCTGTTGAATCGCCTTTGGAACTTGGATTACGAGGCAAAAATTTTGGAGGATATCGGGTCTCGTCTGGGGGCGGACGTTCCTTTCCTCGTTCGGGGCGGTTCCGCCTTTGCCGAGGGTATCGGCGAAAAATTGACATTCATGGATCCGCTGCAGTTGGCCGATGGGGAATACCTGCTGGTCTGCACCCCGCTGGATAGCGTCCCCACCAAGGATGCCTATGCCGGCGTACCCAAGTCCGGGCCGGACCGTTGGGAAGAATACAAGTCCCACTGGCGGTCAACCTCCTTTGAAAAGGGCGTTCCCGCTTCTTTGGATGCCTGTTCCGCCGACTCCTTCTGGCAGTCCAACCTGTTTAACGCCTTTGAAACGTCCGTGTTCCCCAAGCACCCGCTGGTAGAACAGATGAAGGCTGATTTTTTGCGACTGGGGGCCAAGTGCGCCCTGATGTCTGGCTCCGGGGCCTCAGTCTTTGGGGTGTTTTCCTCTAAAAAACAGGCGGAAGATGCCGCCGAGGCAATGAAATCTTTCTCCAGGTATCAAAAAATAACCCGCTTTTGGGTCCCGACCCTTTAAAAACATTGTTTTTTTTGCTATATTTGCGCCACCATTGGGGTATCGTCAAGTGGTAAGACAACGGATTTTGATTCCGTTATTCGTTG
>JABUUR010000225.1 GCA_021443065.1 Fibrobacter sp. | reverse complement strand
AACCGATAACTGATAACCGATAACTGATAACCGATAACCGAAAACCAAGTATTACCTGGCACATGATTTTGCAGATGGCCCCACTTTAGCTTTCGTTGTTGTTATATTTTTCTTCCAAAGAAGGAAAAATGTCTTATGACGATTACCGAAAGAATCACCAAACTGCTGGAAGCGCTCTGCAACGGTTTTCTTGAAAGAGAACCATACATTCAACTGGGCTTTCTCGCCTCCGTCGTAGGGGCGCCTCTCTACATCTGCGGAAAGCCGGCCTCCGGCAAGTCCCTGATTGCAAGCCGCCTGACTGCCGCCTACAAAAACCCCCGCATACTGAAGGCTGGCAGGCATCAGCAGAAATTCCCTGAAAAATTAAGCGATTTCGACATCATCATTTTCCAGAGTTTCAACTCCAGCGACGAGGTCACCAAGGAAAACATCCATACGGCAATCTACGACCGTAAGGATGCGACTTTAATCTTGACAGGAGACCAGCGCCCAGAAACCGCATTGAACAACATCAACGCCTCCGACCACATCGTCCTCTCCATGTCGCTTCCCGAAAGCCTATCGCCCAAGGCATTATGCAGCATTCTGCAAGATCAGACCATGCTGAACGAACCCAAGATTCCCGACGAACTTGTCCTGACCCGAGAAGAACAACTTCAGTGGATGAGCGAAATCAAGAACGTCACCCTGTCCGAGGACACCTTGGCAATCATCGGAAAACTTGCGGAGATTTGCGACAAGCACGATATCTACGTTCCTATCCACAAGTGGATCGCATTGACCAACATTGTAAAGGCCACCGCCTTCTTCAACGGAAGAACTTCAACCCGTTTTACCGACACGTTGTTCCTGGGCACACCCATCTGGGGCAAGGCCAGCGCAGACACCATCATCAACGAGAATTTCGGGAACGTAGTCCAGTCCGTACTCCTCAAGAACGTCGCCGAAAGCATCGGCAATCCTTTTGACGCAGCGGCCAACAACACCAAGGTCAAAAACCTTCTGCACAGAAGCAATAACTTGTACGAAACCAAGATGTTCAACAACGAGCCCTGCCTACACTACCGCATAACCATTTCAGGCGAAGCCACCCCGTTGTATGTTCCCCTCCGTTACGTCGAAACCGACGAAGACTTCCACCCCTTCAACGAACTCAAGCAAGTGGAGTCCCGCGTACGTTGCAACTACCACGGGACTTCAAACTGTTCCATATCCATTGACCCAAACGTCAAGGGTACCGGCCTTCGCACTTCTGTAAAAACCAACAACCCGTCCACCAAGTTCGAAGACTACGCCAAAATGCCCAGCTACGTTCTTCGCGAAGACGACCCGGAAATTTGCGCCAAGAAAAAAGAGGAACTGGCCGAACTCAAGAAGGAGACGGATTTGCAGCTGGAACGCCAAACCAAGTTGTTGCTTGCTATTCGCGACATCTATCGAGCCAACAAGGAATTCCGCACCGATTTGTTCTGCAATCTTGAAATTTACGACAAGATCCAGAACAACCTCCGAGAGATTTTCGAGACGGTCTCTGCCACCGCCAACACCATCAAGGAAACCGAGGCGCTGTTCGCCGAAGTCAAATAGGTTCAACATTGCGATCCCGGGTCAAGACCGGGATGACAACGTGGGGAGGGGCAAGGGGGCATCTCCCTTTCATCATCACAGATTTGCAATCGACGACACGTCGTCGGGCACTTCGGGGCGAACCACAAGGAGCACCGCGTTTTGCGATATGATAACGTAACGCTCGCCGTTCACTTCAAGTTCCGTCCCGTTGGCGTGCAGGTATAGGGCTTCGTCCCCTTCCTTCACCTGAAGCGGGACGTAATTTACAGCATCCCCGTTGTCACCGCGAAAAACCGCATCGGGGTCCTGACTCCCGGGAATCGGATATCCTGGGCCAACCTTTACCACCAGGCCCGTATGCACGGAATCATGTTCCTTCACGCTGGGGGGCAAATAAAGTCCGCTGCTGGTTTTATTGGCAGATTCCAAGGGCTTGATCAAGATTCGATCGCCGATGACAACTATATTCTTCAAGGGATTCAACATAAGGCCAAAGATAGAATTCTATATATTGGCAGTATGTTTTTCGTTGTCCTATGGATTGCAATAATCGCATTCTTGACCATGTATCTTGTAAGGCAACCCAAGATAAAGAACTGGCTCAAGGTATTGTGGCATGCCCGGCGCTGGAAACGCTGGCTTGCCGTATCCGCAGTCGTTATCGCAACCATCGCCGTTACCTACTGGCAACACCCGAAAACCCGCGAAAACCTTATCGACACGACCACACTGTTTTACGAATATTCCGCAAGCGCCGTCCATAAGTTGGATTCTACAGACAAAATCAAGTTGGATTCCGCCATCGACCTGGGCAACCCTAAACCGGAACTGGTCTACGTCCTACCCCTTGTCATCAACTCCTACAACGAGATTGTAACAAAAACCACCATGCCCGTACTTGTCCAAATGGACGACACCCTGGCCATCGAAATGCGCGGCTACAAGCAGTTCAAGAACCGCGCCATTCTTTTGACGAAACTCCTCAAAAAAAAACTGGGCAACCGTTACAAGGTACAAATCCAGGTGGGTGAAAATTCCGTACACACCCTGCGAATCTTTTATAGCGGCGAACCGTGGAACATGGAGCAACTATGCGCCCTGCCAGTTCTCGAGGCGTCACGAGAAAACAACATCGACCCCGCCCTCCTCATGGCCATCATCCGGCACGTTTCCGATTTCGATTTCAACCTCAAGGGCACCAAGGATAAACGGGGAATTCTCTTGCTTACAGAAGGGAACGGTTTAGAACAAATTCATATTGGAGCGGAACGGCTTGGAAAATTGTTGAACGTCGGCATCAGCCGCGAAAATGCCATTGCCACCTTCTACCCGGATTACGGCATTGGGGACAAGCCCGAAAACTGGAAGCAATCCCCCTTGGCGAAAAGTTGGGTGAACCAGGTTCTGTCGGATGTAACCTACTACAGGGAAAACGGACTGCACATTAGTTTCGCGAATCGCCGTTAG
>JABUUR010000067.1 GCA_021443065.1 Fibrobacter sp. | reverse complement strand
TAGTCGATGCATGCAGCAGATGCTTCCTTGAGTGCTTGTTCGGGCAGGACAGAGGGGCCCGCGCTAAAGTTATAGACCTTATTAGCCATGATGTTGTTCCTTATTTTGTGGTTAAAACCGGATGGTTTTTTGACGGGGTAAATTTAGTAAAAGCAGTGGCTTTGGGTAGATGTCTTTTTCAAAAAAGGTAAAAAGAAGGGGCCCCGAACCCGGGACCCTCTATCCTGCACATTCTTGTATGCCAATTATGGGCCGGCTATACGCCAAGTGCCTGAATGGCCGCCTTGTATTTTTTCAGCCTGAACTGGGTCTTAAGTTCGCGACGTTCCTGCCTATGGATGTACTTGTCTTCCAGCAGAACGTTGAGGATCGCGGACTTGGCCTTTGCCGCCATAGGGTCATCCTTGAGGGTTTCCACAAAGCGGACGAAATCCTTTTCGCGGGATTCGTAGGTGGCTTCTTCGGCAGAAATGCCCTGGGCCATAAGTTTGCAACTGTACTCGTCAATCCAGCCCTGGTTCTTGTGGTAGGTCATCTTCTCGATTTTCTCCACAATTTCGGCGGGGACTCCCATGGCGACGATTTCGTCGGCGGTCTTCTTGGTTGCGCCTGTGGTAAGGTCCTGAAGAATGGCGAGGGTCTGCACGTCTTCCGACTCGCCCTTGTTCTTAAGGTAATCGGCGACATTCTTCATAAAATCGATGTACGGTCCACCGGCCTTGTCCTGTTGGTCTTTGTGGACTTCGGCGGCAATCTTGTAAGCGTCTGCGAAAGAAATCATAAATATCCTTTGTAGGCCAAAAAAGGGGCCCTCTTTATGGCAATATATACATAAAGTGAAAGGAAAAAAAGACGATATTAGAAAAAAAATTCGAAAAAAAAGGGTGAAAACGGGGGTGTTTCACTCTGTGAACGGAAATGTAGGGGGCGCCCGGAAGATTTTTGCATAAAATCTTGTAGATTTGAATGTGGCAAAGAGGAAAATATGGAAAATTTCAATTTTTACAGCCCTACGGAATTTGTATTCGGAAAAAATCGTGAAAACGAGGTGGGTGCCCTGGTTAAAAAGCATGGCGGCTCCAGAGTCTTGATTCATTTTGGAAGAGGATCCGCCGTAAAGTCCGGTTTGCTGGAACGGGTCGAGAAATCCTTGGACGAAGCCGGCGTTTACCATGTGGAACTGGGGGGCGTGCATCCCAACCCGCTGGATTCCAAGGTTTACGAGGGTATCGATCTTTGCCGCAAGGAAAACATCGACTTCATTCTGGCCGTAGGTGGCGGTTCGTCCATCGATAGCGCCAAGGCGATTGCCTTGGGAGTCCTTTACGACGGCGATTTCTGGGATTTTTATTCTGGCAAGGCGAACCCCTCAGCGGCGCTGCCTGTGGGTACAGTACTGACTATCGCGGCTGCGGGCTCCGAAGGTTCCGGGGATTCCGTGATTACAAAGGAAAGTGGCATGCTGAAGCGGGGGACCGGAGGTGATTGTCTTCGACCGCGCTTTTCGGTGCTGAACCCTGCATTGACCTGCACCTTGCCCGCCTACCAGACAGCCTGCGGTGCAACGGACATCATGGCCCACGTTTTTGAACGCTACTTTACCAACACTCCCGAGGTGGAAATTACAGACCGTCTTTGCGAGGCGGTGCTCTGCACCATGGTGAAAGAAACTCCCCGAGTCATTGCCGACCCCTGCAATTACGAGGCGCGGGCAAACATCATGTGGGCGGGCATGGTGGCCCATAACAACATCGTCGGGGTGGGCCGCAGCCAGGACTGGAACAGCCACGCCATAGAGCATGAACTTTCGGCCAAGTACGACTGCGCCCATGGTGCGGGGCTTGCCGTAATAATGCCCGCCTGGATGGAATACGTCATGGACCATAATGTGATGCGGTTCTGCCAAATGGCTACCCGTGTGTTCGGCTGCGCCATGAACTTCGAAAATCCCTCGGAAACCGCCAGGGCCGGAATCAATGCGTTCCGCAGGTTCCTCAAGGGTATAGGCATGCCTGTCAACTTTGCAGAACTTGGAGCCAAGGAAGAGGATATCCCCGAAATGGTGGAAAAAATGGCACCCGGAAAAGGTTGGGGCTTTAAGCCTTTGAATGCCGAGGATGTGACCAAGGTCTACGAACTTGCCGCAAGGGCCTGCGTTTAAAAAGTTCCGATGTTTTAAAGCGAGAGAGAATCGAGAACTTTGCCCCTGACTTGATTCGTTGGGGCTTTTTGTATATTTATATTTATTGTCGAGTGTTGATTGAAAAAGGGAGTGTGACGATGTTCTCCATAAGAAAGATTTTTTTGCTTAGCGTTTTGCTTGTGTCTCTTAGCCATGCGGTGGTCTGGCCTCACGAGTTGTTCCTGTACACCGGGGTGGCCAAGTCCCCGGCCAAGGACAATCTGGTCATGGATGTCAATATGGGCGGCATCTATTACCCCATCAGCGATTACCCCATGCAGGTGGGTATCGGTGTGGGTCATGCCGAAGTCAATTTCATTGAGGAAGAACAGGTCGTTACCGACGAAACCGTGCTGGAGTTGGTGGGGTGGCTGTATCACCTGGGTATTTTTATTTGCAGTATCGGTGACTACGATGCAAACGCGGCTTTAGAACTGGGGTTTTACGTAGGGGCTGTCTTGAACTTCGTATGGAACGGCTATCTGTATTTCCCCATTGACCACGAAGGGTTGTTCGGGATTGTGAACAAGCATAAGTTTGTGACTCAGGTCATTACCAAGGGTTTCGTGGATGAGGCTTTTACCTTCCAGGACGACCTGGGGGTGCGTTTTAACATTACCGCGGTAAAAATGATGCAACGGCGCAGGCCCTTCTGGGGGGACGATTACGTTCATCCTTATGTTGATCTGGGGGTGCGCTTTAACAAGAACTTTGCTGACGAACTGAAGGGCAGTATTTTCGTTCAAATCGGGATGTAAGACGCGGAGGGTGGGCTATGAAAAAACGCTCAGCGTTTTTTTCTATGTCGCAAGCTTGCTGTCGCGACGCTCGTTTTGCACGCTTTTCGACAGGGACCCTGTCTCAAC
>JABUUR010000525.1 GCA_021443065.1 Fibrobacter sp. | reverse complement strand
CCGAAAATGCCGTCGGTGGCGAAGACTTGTTCCTTGTGCTGACTAGGCAACTTGTGGAACTGGGGGCAAAACTGTGGGCAGCGCGTCTTGACCTTGCGTTAGAAATTTCTCCTGTCATTACCCATTACTACGGCACTCTTTCCGGTGGCGTCGACGAAATCACCTGCTCCTACAAGAGCTCCATTCTTAAGGAATTGGACTCCATGGATGATTCCTGTTTCATGGATGAAGAAGATTCCGTTGCAGAAAGCCTTGCTGGCAATGCCATGATGGACGAGTCTGACCTTCGAGAAGCCTTTGCAAACAAACTCCAGCGATTGGAACGTGCGGAACGGGCCATGGGAATGACCTTGGCGGGCCCACACCGAGATGACCTGGCCCTTTGCATTGGAGGTTTCGAAATGCGCTCCGTTGGTAGTCAGGGGCAGTGCCGTTCTGCTGCCTTGGCCATGCGTTTTGCCGCGGTAGACGTGGCCTGTCGCTATTTGAGCAAGCCAATTCTTTTGCTGGATGATATTTTTGCAGAACTTGATGGGAACCGCCGCAATGCGGTGGCGGGGCTTATCCGCGAAAAACAGTGCCAGGTGGTCATTGCCACCCCGCAAAAAGAAGACCTGCCTTTTACCGCAGACGCAGAAATCCAGTTGACGCTTTAAAACCATACAGAAAGAAAAAAGCCAACCAAGAAAACTTGGCTGGCGCGAAAATCGCTTTAATTTTGGAAAGTACGCTCGGCACTACTTTTTAAGCAAATCGCGAATTTCGGTAAGGAGCTTTTCTTCTGCGGAGGGTTCGGGAGGAGCCGGCGGTGCTGGGGGTTCTGCGGGTGCTTCTTCTGCCTTTTTCATGTTCTGGAGGGCGCCCAGGAATTTCTTCATGACGATGAATACCACGAGAGCCACGATGAGGAAGTCCACGATACCGCCGATGAACGCACCGTAAGGAATGGTAACGCCTGCGTCGGTGGTGTAGGCCAGGGCCTTGAGGCCTTCGCCAGCGTCCTTGGCACCGCCCATGGCGATGATCGCGGTGACGCTGGGCATCACGATGTCGTTGACGAAAGAGGTTACGATTTTACCGAATGCGCCGCCGATGATCACACCGATAGCCATGTCGACGATGTTGCCCTTGAATGCGAATGCCTTGAATTCTTCAAGAAGGCCTGTTGCTTTTCCTTTGATACCCATGTGGGCTCCTTTTGTTGAGTTTTGGCTAAAAAATACATTAAACCTTGGGGATTGCAAGCGGTATTTCTAAATTGTGTGCGCTATGTCATGGTTGATACTCGCCCTTGCTTCTGCCTTTTTCCTAGGCTGTTACGATTTGGCAAAAAAGAAATCCGTGCAGGATAACGCTGTACGGCCGGTTTTGTTCCTTTGCAGCGCCTTCTACGCGCTTTTCATGAGCCCCATTCTCTTGTCCGGACATTGTGAAAATTTACCTTTACAAAGCCATTTGTACTTGGCGGGCAAGGCGCTTATCGTAGGCGGTAGCTGGATTTTTACATACAACGCGTTGGCGCATCTGCCTCTTTCCATAGCGACCACAATCCGTGCGTTGGCGCCTGTATTCACCATCTTTATCGCGGTGACATTCATGGGGGAGCGCCCCTTTGCCTTGCAGTGGATCGGCGTTGCCATCTGTGTTTGTTCCTATGTGGCTCTCAGCATGGCCGGGCGAAGGGAAATGGGCCGCTTCTTTAGCAACGGCTGGGTGGTTTCCATGCTGCTTGGCACGATCCTTGCCGCATGCAGCGGGGTGTACGACAAGTTCATTTTGCAGCGCATGGATTTTGAACCTTTGACGGTGCAAGTCTGGTTCAGCATCTACATGGCCTTGCTCCAGTTCTTGATTGCTGCAGTTACGTGGTATCCAAAGCGAAATTCCACTACGCCTTTCCAATTCCGTTGGACGTTTCTGTTGGTGGCGGCCCTTTTGATTGTGGCCGACCGCTGCTATTTTTTGGCGGTAAGCGACCCGGACGCCTTGATATCACTGATTACGGTTTTTCGCCGTTCCAGCGTGCTGATTGGCTTTGTGGCGGGACTCTTGATTTTCAAGGAAAAGAAAAGCACCCTCAAGTGGGTCGCCCTTATTGGAATTATCGTGGGGCTTTGTCTTATTGCCCTTGGAAAAGGCTAACTTATAAAGGTTGATTGCAGGGAATGATTGGAATTACAGGACAGATTGGCGCAGGCAAAACCTTTGTAGGCGACATCCTTCGGGCTCGGGGCTGCAGGGTTTTAGATGCAGACAAGGCGGTTCATGAAATGTACCGCTGTGATGAAAACTTACGCTCGTCTATTGCCGCGGAGTTCGGCCCTACGGCCCTTACCGAAGACGGCGTGGACCGCAAGTTTTTTTCGGCCCTTGTCTTTAGGGACGAACGCGCTCGCAAGCGCTTGGAGAACCTGGTTTACCCGGCCTTGATAGAATATGTGGTCCGTGAAAATCCCGATTACGTGGAAGCTGCTCTCTTTGAAAACGTCCCGGAACTTTTAAAACTTATGGATTCTTTTATTGTCGTCGTCGCACCGGAAGATGTCCGCATGAGGCGTTTGGTAGAGCAGCGCTCCCTTACGGAGGAAGACGCCCTGCGCCGTATAAACCTTCAACGTTCCAAGGACAATCCCGAGGTCTGGCAAAATCTTCTTTTCGGTAAACCAGTCCGCTTTATTGTCAATGACGGCGTATGTTCACCTGATGTATGAGAATGTTTACTTTTATGTTGTCTTGGCCACAACGCAATAGTTGACGTACCTCACAAAACGAACTTATTACAACACTTATTTGCTTTTATCTTCTTACAAGACAACCTTTTTCAAAAGGTAGTTTGTATTTTGCATCAAGAAAGAACAAAAAAGGTCTCTATATGAAATCACGCAACATGATGATACTGAAACAAACGCTGGTATTTATGGCTATTGCTATTGCTCTCGGTCTTATCTACGGTTAGTTTGTAAAAAAAACTGAGAGAGAAAAGTCGACGCTGTCTTCGGACGGCGTCGATTTTTTTATTGTTGCTGCTTGCCTGTTTCTTCGTCTTTGC
>JABUUR010000364.1 GCA_021443065.1 Fibrobacter sp. | reverse complement strand
CTGTAGAAGCTGAAGTGGCCCCTGTGTTCACTAGCGGTGTACACAAGGTCGAAGTCACTTTGGGCTAATCGATTCGTTTATATGAATAAAAAAGAGGTGCTGAGAGGCATCTCTTTTTTATATTTAAAATCGCCTATGCTGCTGTTGATTCTTGATATCCTGGGTACCTTTGCCTTTGCCATTTCCGGTGCCGAAAAGGCGGTTCGTTACAGGCTGGACTGGCTGGGGCTAATTGTCCTTGCCACGGTTACCGGTGTCGGGGGCGGCATTTTGCGCGACGTGATGCTGGGTGCCACACCGCCTGCGGCACTGACCAATCCCATTTATTTCCCTATTTGCATTGCAGGTGCCTTTTTCTACCTGCTTTTGCGAAAAAGGATGCGCAAAATAAGGGTTTTGATTCTCGTTGCCGACGCCTTGGGCCTTGGATTCTTTACGGCGGTGGGGGCGGCAAAGGCCAGTGCCATGGCAGCAGGGCCATACTCCATAATCCTGTTTGCCGCCATCACTGCTGCTGGGGGTGGTCTTATCCGAGACTTGCTGGTAAGCGAGATTCCCCAGGTTTTAAAAAGCGATTTCTATGCAACCGCGGCGCTCATCGGGGGTGTCCTGTTTTACCTGCTGGATTTTGTGAACATGGGAAGCACTCCGCAGATTCTTATCACTACCGCTTTTACCTTCGTTCTGCGCCTTTTTGCCATGCGCAAAAAACTGGAACTGCCCAAGACCCGCAAAAAGGATTTTACCTAGGGTGGTTCCGAGGTAACTATAATTTCCATTCAACCCGGGCTTGTATTTCGGTAACCGGTTGTCAACACCGGCTGATTTTCGATAACTGGTTGTCAACCCGGGCTTGTTTTTCTGTATCCGGTTGTCAACACCGGCTGATTTTCGATAACAGGTTGTCAACCCGGGCTTGACCCGGGTTCTCGTTTTAGAAAATTTCGTGATAAAGAAAGAGTTTTCTTTTATACATGATTTTGTCTATGGTCCCCTCTTTTTCTATATTTACTTCGCAAAGTTTTTTAACAAGGAAACATGATGTCTCTGAAAATTATTTCTCGTGGTGCCGTCGCTCTCCTTTTGACTGCCGGTATCGCTTCTGCCCAGTTGATGAATACTAAGAGTCTTGACGTAATCCGCGTCGAAAAGACAGGAATTTCTGCAGGTAAGATCGACAGCCTGGCCAAGATGCTGGGTGCCCAGCAACTCCGCGGTCAAAAGATTGACGACCAGACCATGACTCAGCTCCGCTATGCCGTTATCGATAATCTGGTAGGGCAGGAACTCATTAAGTTGGAAGCCAAGAAGCAGGGCATTAAGGTGCCCGCCGCCAAGGTGGACAGCGTTTCCAATCTTTTCAAGGCCCAGTTCGGTTCCGAAGAAAAGTTCAAGGAAGAACTGAAAAAGTCCAACACCACCATGGCCCAGTTCAAGGAAAAGATCGAAGACCAGCTGAAGAGCGAAATCATCCTGGAAAAGAAAGTGCCCTATCCCAAGGATCCCACCGAAAAGCAGAAGGAAGCCTACTGGGAACTGAACAAGAACAAGGTCCAGGTGAATGACTCCATCAGTGGAGCCCAGATTATCATCAAGACCAAGGGCAAGTCCGCCCAGGAAATTTCCGATGCAAAGGACATGCTGAAGGGCCTGGCTGCCCAGGTTCGCGCCAAGAAGGCTACTTTTGCCCAGCTGGCCGCCATGTATAGCGATGACCCCGCTGCCAAGAAGAACGGCGGCATTGTTCCCAAGTTCGTTGCCAAGTCCAAGGGTGACGTTTTTGCCAAGGCCGTGGCGAAAGTCAAGGTAGGCGAAATCACCGATGTGTACGTAGAAAAGGACCAGGTGGCTATCTTCATGCTTACCGAACGTAACGACGGCAAGTATGAAAGCTACAAGCACCAGATTGACTACATCCTGCGCGTGCAGGCCGAACAGGACCGTCAGGCCCAGTTGAAGGCATACCTGGATGGCCTTGGAAAGACCTACAAGGTTCAGTACCTGGACGCCAAGTACACCCCGCCCCAGGCAATCGGTGGCAACAACTAAGTCGCTCAAATTGTAAAAAAGAGCAGCGGCAGCAAACAGCCGTTGCTTTTTTTATACGGAATCCTTCAAAAAATTTGGAGTGATTCGAAAGCGGCCCACAATTTTTAACTATTGGAGAAATCAATGGCTTTCCAGACAACACATACCGGGCTTATAGACCTGCGCAATCGCATAGATAAGCTCTGGGGGTATCTTTGACTTAGAGGCCAAGACAGAAGAACTGTATGTTCTCGAAAAGGATTCCAACGACCCGAACCTGTGGAACGACCAGGAAAAGGCCCAGGCCATGATGAAAAAAATCGGCAATCTCCGTGAATTGCTGAACAAGTGGAACGAAGTCTCTGCCGCCTGCAACGACTTGGCTGAACTTTACGAGATGAGCAAGGACGAGGAATCCGAGGACTTGAGTAAATCCATAGAGTCGGACATCGCCGAACTAAAGGCAAAAATCGAGGAAATGGAGTTCAAGAAAATGCTTAACGGCCCCGACGACGCCTGCGCTTGCCTCCTTTCCATTCATCCGGGAGCCGGAGGTACCGAGTCCCAGGACTGGGCCCTGATGCTTTTCCGCATGTACACCCATTTTTTCGAACGTGAAAAGATGGATTTCAAGGTTGTGGATTTCCAGGAGGCAGAAGATGCGGGCCTCAAGAGTGCCACCATCGAGGTGACCTGCGAGAACGCATACGGCCTTTTGCGTTCTGAAATCGGTGTGCACCGCCTGGTGCGTATCAGCCCCTTCGATGCCAATGCCCGCCGCCACACCAGTTTTACTGCGGTGTACCTCTACCCGGAACACGAAGACATCGAATTCGATTTGGACATGACTGATGTCCGCGTGGACACCTACCGCAGTAGCGGTGCCGGTGGCCAGTACATCAACAAGACGGATTCCGCAGTTCGCATGACCCACTTGCCCACGGGCATTATGGCCAGCTGCCAGACGGAACGTTCCCAGATCCAGAACCGCGAAACCTGCTACAAGATGCTCAAGACCATGGTGGC
>JABUUR010000303.1 GCA_021443065.1 Fibrobacter sp. | reverse complement strand
GGCTTGATCTTGAGTGCGGAGAGTCCGCCTTCCAGATCCTTCATCTTGGCGAGCAGTTCCGTAATGACCCAGTTGGCAAGCATTTTGCCGTTCTTGCAGTTTTTGGATGCAGCGTCGAACCATTCGCTGATGTCCCGGTCGTCGGTCAAGACCTGGGCATCATATTCGGACACGCCCAATTCATTCATGAAGCGGGCGCGGCGGGCATCAGGCAGTTCTGGAAGGGTGCGACGGATTTCTTCTACAAAGGCGGGGTCCGTCACCAGGCGAACCATGTCGGGTTCCGGGAAGTATTTGTAGTCGTGAGCGTCTTCCTTGGAGCGGATGACGATTGTCTTGTCGGCATTGGGGTCGTAACGCTTGGTGCACTGTTCCACCTCCTTGCCTGCATCCAGTGTGGCGGCTTGCAAGTAGTACTCTGCGTTCAACGCCTTTTCCAGGTTGGTGAAACTATTCAGGTTCTTGATTTCTGCACGAGTGCCAAAGGGTGCGTCTTCAGAGGCGCGCA
Organism: Fibrobacter sp.; assembly: GCA_021443065.1. Taxonomy (GTDB): domain Bacteria; phylum Fibrobacterota; class Fibrobacteria; order Fibrobacterales; family Fibrobacteraceae; genus Fibrobacter. The sequence goes on along the minus strand of JABUUR010000303.1, from coordinate 2,583 downwards.
AGGAGATATTGCCGTCGCAGCGCATGTTGCCGTTTTCCATGTTGGCATTGGAAACCCGGGTGTATTCCAAAGTCTGCTTGATTTTCTTGAGCACAAGCACGGCCTCTTCGGGGCTGCGAATGTCGGGTTCGGTGACGATTTCGCACAACGGAGTACCGCAGCGGTTGGCGTCGAAGTGAGAATCCGTAGGGCTCATGTCGTGGATCAGTTTACCGGCATCTTCTTCCATGTGGATGCGGGTGATGCCTACGCGCTTCTTGGTGCCGTCGGCCTTGATGATTTCAAGCCAGCCGTTTTTGCAGATAGGGTGGTCGTACACCGGAAGACCGCCGGTCTGGGTAATCTGGTAACCCTTGGGTAAATCCGGATAGAAATAGTTCTTGCGGGTCCACATGGCGTTCAGGTCTATTTCGCAATTCAGGGCGAGGCCCAGGCGAATGGCATATTCCACAGCCTGCTTGTTGGGCACGGGCATTGCACCGGGCATGCCCAGGCACACGGGGCATACGTGCTTGTTGGGAGTGGTGTTCACTTCTATTTCGCAACCGCAAAACATTTTTGTTTTGGTGGCAAGTTGGCAATGGATTTCGAGACCTATAACGGTAGAATAGTTGGACATATTGACTCCGAAAAATTTTACATCGTTAAAATAGAAAAAAGACTGGACTCGTATGCGCCCCGTCCCACAAATTGCGACAAAAAAAGAGTGCTTTGCAGAAGTTCCGATTAAACTTCGTCCAACGTCACTACAGGAATGTCTGTGGCACTGGAAAAGTTGGAGTTCTCTGTAAGAATACAATCGGCACCGCAAACAAAGGCAGTTGCAAGGCGCAAGGATTCTGCTTCGGTCAGTTTATGATTTGTTTTACATGCAGCGGCAAAAAGCTCTGCAGCCTTCACCGCGATTTCACCATTCACTTCGCAAAGTTTAACGTTTTGGGAATGTTCAAAGAACTCCCTGTACTGGCGAGCCAGAACGCCCTCCCCTGCCACGTAAGCCTTTTGCGATATTTCGTACAAAGTAACAGATGACGTCAAGACGGTTATATTCTTTTCGTACACAAAGTCAAGAACCTCAGAGACGACCGGGTAGTAATCCGAGTTCATCTGGAGCAGGCGGATCAACGCGGTTGTATCCAAAAAAAGAATTCTGGACTGTTCTATGGCTTTGTTCATTACTCGTAAATTTCCATTTGGGCGATGTCTTCGCGCATGCCTGCCCGGACCATCATGAACCGTTCGGCCTTGGGATAGAAATACCAAATCCACCATTCGCCGCTAATGTCGGTACGTTTTGTCTTTATAACTACAGGCTTTTCGCCTTTGTAGAAATCACGTTTGTGGGGAATGACGTTCTCGAAGGGTCGATAAGTGTGAATTTCGTCACCTGCTCGACGTTCGATAAAGCCGTTACCGCCCTTACTCCAGGTGATGGTCACCTTTCCATTTTCATCTTTCTCTTCTTTGCAGGAGTCAAAACCGCTGTCACACCACTTGAAACGTTTATAGGTGAAGGCTTTTTCGGGCATGTTAAAGGTTTCAGCCTTGCGGTTATTGCCCTTGAACGTCTTGTATTCACCTTCGAGAGTGTATTTGCCTTCGTTGTATTCGGAGCATCCGCGCTGGGCTACCTTGACCTGACGGTTGGAAATTGCCAAATCAAGAGTGCAGCCGTCTTCGGTAAAGGTCATGCGACCGTATCCGTTGGATTCCTGGAGGGGAATGTTGCTGGCTTCGAATTCTGCGCGACCGCCAAAGGGCCCGTTCTGGATAATTACCGTGAAAAGGCGGGGATTGGTGGGCGACTTTTTCAAGAACACGCTACCGGTGGAAGATGCGTACTCGCCGCTGATATCTGCGGAAGCCTGCTGAAAACGAGCCAGGTCAGCCCGTTTGACCCATACGTCGCCGAACTTGCACTGGATTGGTACAAAGCGAGGGGGTTCGGAGGGCTCCACATATTCCCACTTGATGATTCGGGTCTTTTTGACTTTCATCTTGGGATTGCCTTTTTTGTCCTTCTTGACGTTCCCCTTTTTGTCCGTGACAGGGACTTTTTCTTTATGGATGGTCACCTTTTTGACGGAATCCAGTGGAATGGGCAGTTCCTTGATCCAATCGGTGAAAACCAGGGAGCCCACAGGGTTGGCTTCGTCAACTTCGCCATGATTTTTTTTGAAAACGGAAAGATTGCTTTGGGCAAACACGAATGTTGCCGCCAAAAAAAGAACAGAAATAAGAAAATTCTTCAAAATAAACCTCTTTGAACAACAAAATTAGTTTTTTATAAGAAAAATCATAGTCTTATTGATAAATGAAAGTTTTTTTTACTAAAATTCATATCGTGGAATTAGTGAAAGGAGTTCCCTATATGAAGAAAATGTTCCTCGCCTCATGCATCTTGGCTGCTGCCGCATTTGCACAGGAAGCCGCACCCGCTGCCGAAGTTGCCGCCCCTGCTGCTGAAACCGCCGCACCCGCAGCCGAAGCTGCTGCACCTGCTGCTGAAACCGCTGCACCCGCTGCCGAAGCTGCTGCACCCGCCGCCGAAGCCGCTGCACCTGCTGCTGAAACCGCTGCACC
>JABUUR010000499.1 GCA_021443065.1 Fibrobacter sp. | reverse complement strand
CTGATAACCGACAACTGAAAACCAAGTATTACCTAACACATGATTTTGCAGGTGGTCCGATATTGATTGAAAACCTCACATCTCTATATCAAATTATCTATATTCCCTAAAGCTATTGGGAAAGACAAAAGTGCTGATCAACGATGTAAAAAAATCCATTAAGGCCGCAGGCTTCAAGGATGGCGATAAAATGCCCTCTGTCCGCAAGATGGCCAAGCAACTGAACCTTTCTGTGACTACCGTCCACAAGGTCTACAAGGAGCTTGCGTCAGAAGGGGCCATAAAGCTGATCCAGGGCAAGGGCTGCTTTTGGGGTGATGCCCCCATGAACTCCGTGATTCCCGCAGAAGATGTTTACACCGGAATAGAAAGGCAATTCCAAAAGGATCTGGACAGCGGATTGCTTAACGCCTTTGAACAATTGCCCTCCGCGGGTGAATTGGCTGTTCGATACCGTGTGTCTCCCTATCTCGTAAAAAAGTTCCTGATCCAGAAAGTGGAACAAGGCGTTTTGGTTCGCAATGGCCGCAAGGTATTTTTCAGCGAAGAACGTTCCTTTGATTCTTCAAACTACATTCTGTTCCTCCATCGTTCAGACGAGCGGGGGAGAATGCACATCGAGTCGGAACGGGAATCCGATGTGTTCAGGACGTTGGCCCGGATAGCTTCCGAGCAAAATCTGGTGGTCCGATTTCTGGGCTACTACGAAAAAAAGGATAAGATTTTCAGTCCCGACGGCAGTTCCTTGACGATCAAGAACGATGGCCATTGTCTGGGCGCGTTCATTTCTACATGGCTTGTGGACGACCCTCAGAGATTGTTCGCCCACTTTGCCCATTTTCAAAGCCCGATCTCTGTCTGGTGGGAATACGCCCCCGACATGGTCCCTTTCAGTGTACGCAACAAGAAAAAATGGGCGTTCTACAATGTGGCCTTCGGTAAGGAGGCAGGCCTTATCGTGGGGCAGTATCTCAAGAAAAAAAAGATAGACTCGGTCCACTATATTTCGCCCTACCACGAAAGTTTTTGGTCGAAGGCTCGACTCCAGGGATTGCGGGATGCGGGGCTCGATGTGATTCCCCTGGTAGATAACCAGTTTGCCTCGCCCTTTGACCTTAAGGACCACACCGAAAGGGAAGGGCGCGACAGCCAGGATTTCTTGACCCAGATGGTAAAGGACTTGCTGAAGAATGCGACATTGAACAGTTTTGTCTGCGCCAACGACTGGGTGGCTACCACGGTTGTCGATTGCTATAAGGCCAAGGGTGCGGAAGTCCCCTATGTCATCGGGTTTGACGACACCATCGACAGTTACCGCTATGTCTTTGACTCCTTTGCCTTCAATGTGGCGACCATGGTGAGGGAGGCCCTCTACCACATTCTTGCTCCTACGATCTACGCCGAGCAGAGGCGCCTGATGCAGGCACCCCTCGGTAGAGTCGTAGAAAAGAAATTTTAAAGGTTTTTAAAAATCCAAGGGTGGGCTTGGTTACACGTTGAACTTACCGGAGCAGGCCAGAAGCCCCAGCATGTAGAGGGTGCCGTCGTAGTAGCGCCATGTCCCGCTGGGGATTTCCATGTTCCACAGGTCTTCTGCGAAGGGCTTGATTAGGGGATCGCCCTTGGGCAGGCCTACGGTGGCGGCGCCGTTCATGGCGATGAGCCCGCCCGTGGCAAAACGGGGCTCCCGCGGGAACGGGCTTCCGTCAACCCGCATGTCCGAGAGATAGGGGCGGCGTGTGTTCAAGTAGCCTAGAATTTTTCTTATGGTACAAACTTCCCAGTCCCGGTCTTGGGCAAGGCCTGCGAATTTTTCGGGGGCTTGCTCCAGAGCGTCGGTGACGTAGGCTGCATCCAGACCCATGTTCCACGCCACCCGCCATGCGTCTCCGCAAAAGCAGTCGCTTTCCCTGTGCCATGGGGTAGCCTTGGGCGTTCCGTCGAACTCGCTGTAGTCTGCGGCAAGCCCTGTGACGGGGTGCGTCGCCTTTTTCAGGTATGCCACGCTGTTGCCTGCTATCTGATTCCAGAATTTATCGCCGGTGGCTTCGCCGTACATGCGGTAGAACGCGACGGTATTGTAACTGGGGTCCGTGAAGTCGTTGCCTTCCATGGGAGAGAAACGCACGAGGCCTGCGTTGGCGTCCATCATGGTGTGTACCGCGCCTTCGCAAGGCTTGTGGGCTATGTCGTTGATCAGTTGGATGGCGTCTTGCTTGTACTTCTCGTTTTTGAAAATCTTGGCGGCGTAAAGCAGGGCTGCTGCAAAGTATTCCTCGCCGTCGGGGGCCGGGCCCGGGTCCATCATGGTAAAGTCCGCGGTGGAAACCTGCCAGGAGTAATAGCCCGCCAAGGCCCCTTCCTTGTTCTTCATGTAGCGCTGGGCGAAATTCCAGAGTTTGTCAAAAAGGTCCTGCCTGTTTAGCAATGCGGCGATTGTCATGCCGTAACTCATGCCTTCGGAGCGGATGTCGTTGTGGCCGATATCCACGATGTAGGCTTCGTCGTGGGCCTTGTCGAAGCAGATTCGCTGGGAGTCTGCGTCCCCTTCGAAGAAGTGGGCGTAGGCCTTGTCAAGTTTTTCCTGGATTTCTTTTGGGTTTTTACCGATTTCTAAAAAAATGTTTCTCATGCCTATAAAGATAGGATTCCGTTTCGTATGGTTTCATGTCGAAAAAAATCAAAACGACATGAACTGTTTGAACTGTTGTATCTTTTGTATTGCTGCGGCATAAAAGAAAGGCGCCATTCTCTCGAATGGCACCTCTTTCTCCTTACTTAGGCCTCCTAGCCAGCCTCCTAATCCTTAAATGGTCTCCTAACCTGTCTATAAGATAGGTTGTTAGGGCGGGTTATGCCATAGCCCATTAGGATTATATGGAGCGTCGGGGAGTATTATAAAAGGGTGAAAAATATCTATTCACAATCTATTCACACTATTTAACCTATGATGTGTACAGAAATTTTGAAAAATTTTGAATTTTTTTGAAAAAAAACAAGTTTTCCGTTGACAAGGTGTCCTATTTCTTGTTAAATTTGGCTCACTCTTGCCAAAGTAGCTCAGCTGGTAGAGCAGCTGATTTGTAATCAGCCGGTCGTAGGTTC
>JABUUR010000203.1 GCA_021443065.1 Fibrobacter sp. | reverse complement strand
TACGAAAGCAAACCCGCAGGCAATTTCGCCTTGGTAATCCAGGGCATTTCGGGGAATTGCATTTTGGTAACGGCACAGAACACAAGTACGCCAAGACAGTTCGCCGCCAACAACCCGATGGGCAAGGCCAGTTTGTCGGCAAGGCCCAGGTAGTAAATGCCCAACGCAATCACAGGTGCCATGGTGTACACTGCAAAATCGTTAATGAACATCTTGTACTGAGGATGGCGATTGCCTTCGCTGGCACCGGCAAAAATATGCAGTAGCGACCAGGGCAGAACAGAAAGCAGGTACAACGAAATTTCTGTCTTGCTCAGCATGGCAAGGCCCGAAGACAGTTCGTGCAAATCGAGTTGGGCCGCCAAAAGTCCAATCGCCGTAATAACCACCGCAAAAAGAATGGTTCGGTAGGTAGACTCCATAATGCCTTCGTAGCGGGGGCGTCCCTGCACCAGGTTCTGAGGCAAATGGCGATGCAGGCCCTTGTCCAGTCCAAGGACAGCCACACGGCTCATGGTCAAGACCCACAATTGCGTGCTGACAAAAACGCCAAAGATTGCCTTGTCAAAAACACGGGCCACCACGATCATCATGACGGGGGCAATCACCTTAAGAACAGTGCCCACCAAGTTATACAGAGCACTCTTTACCAAATACTTCTGATCAGAGGATACGTTAGACATCGCAGCATAATTTAGTATTTTTGACTGGTATGAAATATTCGTTGTCCTTTCTACTTGGTTACCCCTTCGACTTTCTGCACGCCATGTGCTTTAGATGCCTGGCCCCCTTGTTCGCCAAGACACGGCAGAAAGGAAACGAGCCATGGATTGTGGGCGGGCACCGAGGGCGTATTTACGAGGACAATTCCAGCGCGGTACACCAATACATCGTCAACAACACGAACCAGAAGGTTGTCTGGATTTCGGCAAATCCCGTGGTCACCCGAAAACTCAAGGCACAGGGTTGCCAGGTATTGCGCAAGAATTCCTTCAAGGCGCGCCTCGCCATCTTGAAAGCACCCGTATTCATCTACTCCCATGGCGAAGACGATATCGACCAGTTTTTCAAGTACTTCAGAAAATGCGCTGGACTTCGCATCCACCTGAACCATGGGCTATCCTTCGCCAAGACCGGCTATTTCGCAGTCCCCGGAGCAGAAAAGTGGAGCGAAAAAGTCAAGAGAAAAAAACAGAAGCAAATTGCAGATTTTGACTACATGCTGGTAGGCTCCGAATACGAAAAAGAAATGCTGGCCAGGTCTTTTCCTTTCCGCAAGGCCTGCGATTTTATTCCCGATTGCGGATGCGCCCATGTGGACAGATTCATTACTAGCAAAAACAAGAATCCGGACAAAAGATTCCTCTGGATGCCCACCTACCGCGACGACCCCCAGGACGCACTAGAACTTCAAGAAATGAAACTGAGCATTCTAAATGACAAAAGACTCCAACAATATCTAGAAGAAACAGGCGCAACCTTCACCCTGATCGACCACATCAACTCCGGCAGGAGTTCCTTTGGAAAACTCCACCCCCGCATGGAAATTCGCAGTATCGACGAAATCGGTACGATCATGCCCACCGCACAATGCCTTATCTCGGACTACTCCAGTTTAGTCATGGACTGGCTTATTTTCGAAAGGCCGTTTATACGATTTGCATTCGACATCAAAAACTACACCCGCAAGCGTTCCTTCTACATTCCGCTAAACGAGATTACCCTGGGTAAAGACGTTTCCAACGCACAGGAACTGGTCCAGCACATTGTAAACGGTGACTGGGCGGACATGACCCCCTACAGGCAAAAGAACGACTATTACAGGAATCGAATTTTCCCGAACTTGATGCCGACACATGCGGAAATCTGCTACATGAAAATCGCGGAACTTTCCAAAAAATGGATTCAGGCCCAATGAGGCCGGGATGACCAACTAAAAACGCGGCATGGCCCACACTTTTTAAATCAAGCTGTCAAACAAGGCTTCCAATTTTTGATTCTGGATTACGGAGTCGTATTCCCGTTCCATTTTAGCACGGGCAGCCAGGCCGTATTCCCTACGAAGCGAAGGATTCTCGGCCAAGGCCATCATCGCATCGGCCAGCTGGTCTACGTTGCGTTGGTCCACCAGTAAGCCAGTATTGCCATGATCAATGATTTCCGGCAAGCCTCCGCAATAGGTTCCAATAGAGGCCATTCCCGTTGCTCCAGCCTCCTTAAGCACGATCAGCCCCGAATCACGGTCATTGTTTTTTGCCACCACACAAGGGGCCACAAGGACATCGAACTGTTCCAAATAAGCAGGCATCTTGTCGGAAGGGACCTTGCCTGCAAAGTGTACGGAACTTTCCACATGGAGTTCGGCCACCAAGGACTGCAATCGGCTTTTGCAAACACCCTCCCCCACAATGGTCAGGCTAACCCCGGATACAGAACCAGCCACCTTGGCAAAGGCCCTTATTCCATAATCAAAACCTTTTTTCTCGACAAGGCGGCCGATCATAATGAACCTGGCAGGGCCGTCGCCACGAGGCACAGAACGAAAGCGGTCAAGGTTTACACCAAGACGATGGACCTTGATTTTGTCGGCAGGGGCGCCTAAATCGACCAGGCAGTTTGCCAATTCTTCGGAAGCGGGTAGCAAAAGGCTCGCCTTATCAAAAGGATCCCTATATATGCGCTTGTAAAACCAGTAATTTGCCGGAATACGCTTTCCCATGAGAACGCCCACATCAACCCCGTGGTAGGACACCGCTAAGGGGATTTTATGACGAAAGGCAATGGGAGCCACAAGGGCTCCGTTGGTGCCAAAATGAGCGTGAATAAAACGCAGGCCGTATTCCTCGACAGCCCTGTCAAAATCGGCGGAACGTCGGAACAAAAAATATTTCATTGCCGCCATCGATGACAAGGGGATTACGTCCTTGTAAGGGAACAGTTCACGAGTGGGCACCTGGCCCCGAGCCAGCACAACGGGAGCATAACGAGCACCCTTTTGAATTTGTTCATAGATAAAAGTCTCGCTGTAAGGCAGGTAATTACCCACCGCCATACCATAAGAAATCTTGCCCATAACAAACTCCAGTTGCACAATGTTTTAAACTCAAT
>JABUUR010000272.1 GCA_021443065.1 Fibrobacter sp. | reverse complement strand
CCCGGGTCAAGCCCGGGATGACAATGCAAGGGAGATCCCGGGTCAAGCCCGGGATGACAAAAATCAAGCCCGGGATGACAATGCAAGGGGAGATCCCGGGTCAAGCCCGGGATGACAAAAATCAAGCCCGGGATGACAGTGAACAGAGTCCAAGTTGACATTTTTACAGGCAATCGCCTGCCAACCACCCACATTAACATCCTGTCTCAATTTTTTATATTTGCAATATGCTCGACGTAGAACTGTTGACCTCTGCAAAAGTCCAGGATTTTATTGCCATGGCGCACAAGCGCAAGATGGATGCTTTGCAAGTTTCTACGGCATTGAACAAGGCAGGGTTCAACAATGACGAACGTGCCGCCATCATGGACTACATGGCCTTGGTCCCGAAGTTCCGTGAAAAATTTTTTGGAGCCACCGACGGACCCAACTGCGACAGATTTTTGCTCTGCGACAAGTTGGCGCTGGAGCAGTCTACGGCAAAGGACATTGGCCGCTGGAAATCCCAGTTGTGGCCCAGCGATTGCAATTCAACCTGCAATAAGGTTCACGACCTCTGCTGTGGCATGGGGGGCGACAGTTTTTTCATTCCGAGTTCGTTGGAAGTCATCGGTGTAGACCTTGACGAAAGCCGACTTGCCATGTATCGCTACAACAACCGCATCATCCGCGGAGAAGGGGCCGGAAAAACATTGCTTGCCGATGCCCGCACCGTCAACGAAACTTCAGAGGGAACCTGCCCCGCGGACTTTTTCACCATCGATCCCGCCCGACGCGCCGTTGATGGCGAAAACCAGCGGGACCTGAGAAATCTCACCCCCACTTTTGAAGAAGTCTGCGCCCTTGCAGCCCATTACAAAGGCGGCATGGCAAAGTTGCCACCGGGCTACCCCACTGTCGAAATTCCCGCCAAATGCGAACTCGTCTACCTGGGGAGCCACGCCGACTGCAGGGAATGCCTGGTTCTGTTCGGCGACCTGGCCAAAAATCCGGGAAAAGTCCGTGCCGTCATGGTGGGCAAAGACGGCGAAACAAAAGCCCTATGGTGGGGCGACCTAGACCAGATCCAGGCGGCCTCCAACAAGGACGCCGAGCACGACTTACCCGGCTGCGAGCGAAGTTTCCGCAACGCCACCAGCGAAAGCGACTTGCCCGTGGGCGAATTGTCACAATATCTGGCAGAACCCACGGCACTTCTTATCCGCAGCCATTTGTTCGGGAACGAGGCGTTAAACTCCGCCCCCGACGCCCACCTTATTTCCGAGGGAATCGCCTACGTTACGTGCGAAAGTCCCCTGCCCTCCCCCGCTTTTGCAAACTTCAAGGTGATCGACCACAGCGAAATTTCTACAGCGGCAGTCCGCAACATGCTCAAGGCCCACGACATAGGCAAACTGACATTAAAACTTCGGGGGGTAAAGTTGGATCCCGATGCAGAAATCAAGCGGATAAAACCAAAGGGCAAAAACTCCGCGGTGCTTTTTTACACCCGTTTCAAGGGTGAAAAGATTGCAATTCTTGCAGAAAGAATCTAGGCAAGTGGGAATGTTCCTCATTCGCACCTCTCTTTATTGCAACATTTTCCGTTGATTTATCCGTTTTATCTTTTATTTATATACTTTACGTGTAACAGCGAGGGTATCCTTATGAAAAAAGTCTCAAAAAAATTTTTCAGTTGCATGTTCATTGTCGCAGCATTCTGTATGGTTGCAACAGTCGCCGCCTGTAGCGAAGAATCCACCACCGGGCCCACAAGAGATTCACAGGACAACGAAGTTCTTTCCAGTTCAGCGGAAAAAACTGTGGCAAGTTCTTCTAGCAGAAAAATGGAGAGTTCAAGCAGTGCAACGGCAAAAAGCAGTAGCGCCACAGCCTTAAGCAGCGAGACAGAATCAAGCAGCAGCGAGAGCGTTACAAGCGAAAATTGGAGGGAATACTGCCTGGAGGTCATCAACAACTACCGCGCCACCGAAGGAGCTGACCCCCTGACACTAGCCCCCGAAGAAAAGCAGACGTGCACCGACAAGCAAGCGGCCGCCGACATGGAACAGCATAAGGCCCACGGCAACTTCGGTGACTGCGGCGAGAGCGCCCAGAATTCAGGACCGAACATTCCTTTAAACTACTACAATACCGAAAAAAGAATCGTTGACACCTACCTCAACATGATGTGGGAGGAAAAGGAACTTGTCTTAAGCGGTGAGCGGGACCCAAACAACGACGACGACTATTCCTACATCGGGCACTACCTGAACATGAGGAACAAGAAATACACTTCCGTTTCTTGTGGATTGGCTAAAACCAGCGATGAAAAAACAGGTTGGTTCAACATCAATTTCTATCGCTAGTCCCATTTTAACTATACCACACAATGACTGTAAAACTTGAAGAATCTTGGCTAAGATTGCTGAGCGACCAGTTCGGCCAGCCTTATTTTGAACAAATTAAAAACACGTTGATCCAGGAAAAGGCGGCAGGGCAGGTCATCTACCCTCCCGGTTCCAAGATCTTTGCCGCACTGGATTTTTGCCCCCTAGAAAAGGTGAAGGCCGTGATCATCGGGCAGGACCCATACCACAATCCGGGGCAGGCCCACGGGCTTTGTTTTTCTGTTCCCAAGGGCATAGAACCGCCCCCCTCGCTGCTCAACATTTTCAAGGAACTTCACGACGATTTGGGAATCAACCCGCCCGCCCACGGCAACCTGGAATCCTGGGCACAACAGGGGGTGCTCCTTTTGAACGCCTCGCTGACCGTGCGGGCCCATCAGGCGGCAAGCCACGCGGGAATCGGCTGGCAGAAGTTCACGGACACTGTGATCCAGCGCCTGTCACAGACTCGAGAAAACCTGGTGTTCCTGCTGTGGGGAAGTTTCGCCATCAAGAAACAGGAACTTGTGGCGCCGAACCGAGGCCATCTGATTCTTACGGCGCCGCACCCCAGCCCCCTTTCCGCCTACCGAGGTTTTTTCGGCTGCAGGCACTTTAGCAAAGCAAACGCCTACCTAGAGAGCAAGGGGCTGGCCCCCATCGACTGGAACATCGGGGAAGGATAAGGACAGACGAAAGAGGGGAGATCCCGGCTCCCCGGGGCAAGCCCGGGGCAGGCTTAGGCCGGGATGAAGCATTTCTT
>JABUUR010000392.1 GCA_021443065.1 Fibrobacter sp. | reverse complement strand
TTCCGATGCCTACCAGAGCGAGGCGGAGCTGGAACGGGAATTCATAAAGATGCTGCAGAACCAGGGCTACGGTTACCTTAAAATCCATACGGAAGAAGACCTGGTTTCAAACCTCCGTACGCAAATCGAGAACCTGAACGATTTCAAGTTTACCGACGGCGAGTGGGAGAGCTTCTTTAGCCAGTTCATCGCAAACAAGAACGAAGGCATCGTCGAAAAGACCCACACCATCCAGGTAGATTTCGTCAAGACTTTAAAGACGGACAAGGGTGAATCCAAGAACATCAAGCTTATCGACAAGAGCAACATCCACAACAACACCTTGCAGGTGATCAACCAGTACGAAGAAGAGCAGGGGAGCCACAACACGCGATACGATGTTTCCATTCTGGTGAACGGACTTCCCCTGGTGCATGTTGAACTGAAACGCAGGGGCGTGGCCATTCGGGAGGCCTTCAACCAGATCAACCGCTACCAGCGGGATTCCTTCTGGGCTGGGAGTGGCCTGTTCGAGTATGTGCAGATATTTGTGGTAAGCAACGGCACCCACACCAAGTATTATTCCAACACCACCCGCAACGCCCACATCAAGGAACTTGCGGTAGGCGGCTCCAAGAAGAACATCAAGACCAGCAACAGCTTTGAGTTTACAAGTTTCTGGGCCGATGGAAACAACAGGAACATCCCGGACCTGGTGGACTTTACAAAGACCTTTTTTGCAAAGCACACGATCCTCAATATTCTTACCAAATATTGCGTGTTCACCTCCGAAAAACTTCTGTTGGTCATGCGCCCCTACCAGATTACCGCCACCGAGCGGATCTTGAACAAAATCACCATCGCCAACAATTACAAGACCATGGGCAAGCTGGATGCCGGCGGCTACATTTGGCACACTACGGGTTCGGGCAAGACATTGACCAGTTTCAAGACCGCGGTTCTTGCAAGTGGTTTGGATTATGTGGACAAGGTTCTTTTCGTGGTTGACCGTCAGGACTTGGATTACCAGACCATGAAGGAATATGACCGCTTTCAGAAAGGGGCTGCTAACGGCAACAAGTCCACAAAGATTTTGCAGGACCAGCTGGAAGACCGCAACGAGAACGGCGGATATGAACAGTTCAAGATTATCGTGACCACCATCCAGAAGCTGGGTTGCTTCATTGCAAAGAACAAGTCCCACGACATCTACAAAAAGCACATCGTGTTTGTCTTTGACGAGTGCCACCGCAGCCACTTTGGGGAACTCCACCAGAAGATTACCAAGACCTTCAAGAACTACCACTTGTTCGGTTTTACGGGAACGCCCATTTTTCCGCAAAATGCGGGCAGCGGCAAGAACCCCTTGCTGAAGACCACGGAACAGGCCTTTGGCGACAAGCTGCACCATTACACCATTGTCAATGCCATCAACGACGGGAACGTGCTGCCCTTCCGCATCGATTACGTGAACACCGTGCAGGTGAAAAAGGGCCTGGTGGATAAAAAGGTGTCGGCCATCGATACCGAAGAAGCCTTGAGCGATCCTAAGCGCGTGGCAGAAATTGTATCCTACGTTCTGGAACATTTCGACCAGAAGACAAAACGCAACACATTCTATCAGGCAAACGATCAGAGACTTTGCGGGTTCAATTCCATTTTTGCTGCCGCTTCCATTCCCATGGCAAAGAAATACTATGAGGAATTCAAAAAGCAGATACACAAAAAACATAGCCCGCTGAAAATTGCGACGGTGTTCAGCTATGCTCCCAACGAGGAAGACGCAGCCGGCATTCTGACAGAAGAAGAATTTGAAACAGGGGCCATGAGCAAGTCCGACAGGGATTTTCTGGACTTGGCCATCAAGGATTACAACAAGACCTTCTCCACCAACTTCGATACTTCTGGCGACAAGTTCCTGAACTACTACAAGGACATTTCCCGAAGAATGAAAGCGCGGGAGATTGACATGCTCATTGTAGTCAACATGTTCTTGACGGGTTTTGATGCCACTACGCTGAACACCCTGTGGGTTGACAAGAACCTGAAACAGCACGGACTGCTGCAGGCCTATTCCCGAACCAACCGTATTCTCAATTCCGTAAAGAACTTTGGAAACATCGTGTGTTTTCGCTCCCTGCAAAAGGAGACGGACGAGGCCATTGCCCTGTTTGGGGACAAGGATGCGGGGGGAATCGTTCTTCTCAAGACGTTCAGCGATTACTACGAAGGCTACAAGGATGAAAAGGGCAAGAAGCAGCCCGGCTACAAGCAACTGCTGGACGAATTGAAAACGATGTACCCTCTGGGCCGAGAAATTGTGGGCGAAAAGGCGGAGATGGAATTCATTCGGCTTTTCGGTGCCGTTCTTCGGTTGAGAAACATTCTTTCGTCCTTCGACCAGTTCAACGACTTGGACATTTCGGAAAGGGACTTGCAAGACTACCAGTCCATGTACATCGACTTGCACGACAAGTACCGGGCCGATAATAAAGAAGGCAAGGAATCCATCAAGGATGATGTTGAATTTGAACTGGAGCTGATTAAGCAGGTGGACGTCAACATCGACTACATCCTTGCATTGGTGGCAAAGTACCACGACAGCAACTGCAAGGACAAGAAAATCTGCGCCCAGATTACCAAGGCGTTGAACGCAAGCGTGGAACTTCGCAGCAAAAGGGAACTGATAGAGGCCTTTGTAAAGCGGGTAAACGTGGATACTGTGGTGGACAAGGACTGGAAGGAATTTGTCTGTGAACAGCAGGAAAAGGATCTTGCACAAATCATTTCCGATGAGAATTTGAAGGACGAAGAAACGAGAGAATTTGTCTACAATGCCTTCCGCGACGGGGATCTTGACGAATCTGGAACGGACATTGCAAACATCATGCCCAAGATGTCCAGGTTCGGCGGCGGAAACCGTGCCGAAAAGAAGGCCGGAGTTGTTGCAAAGTTGCGGCAGTTCTTTGAAAAGTACTTCGGGCTGGTTTCTTTTGAAGATGATGGGGAACAGCAGGCTTCTAACCTTGTTGAATTTCCTTACGAAGCCCCTGGCGAAACCCTGGCTGCACCCCTGGCCGCAGAAGGCACCGCCAAGTACGATGCAAAGAGGAAATAGTTCGAGAGGGGCTTGTTTTTTACCCCTTTTTTAGCACTGTCAAAGCTTATTGAAACCTTTATTTTTCTACATTT
>JABUUR010000388.1 GCA_021443065.1 Fibrobacter sp. | reverse complement strand
CTTGAAGAAGACGAAACGGAACTGCGCAGCGTGTTCACCACCATCCACGATGCCATCGTCGAGTACCTGCACAGTTAAGGCGCAACGCAGTATTCCAAGATGGTCAATCAATATCAAGCGTGGTCCTTCCAGATTCCGGAAGGCCCACGTTTTTTGAATTTTGACCGTTTTGAAAAAGCCCACAGAAACAACAGCCATATTTATTTGTATTTTTGTACAACGTAACGAAACAGAACGCCCTTTAAGGACTTGGAATGAAAAAACTTTTTATCGCACTTTTCCTCTTGTTGACCCAAGCCTTGTTTGTATGCTGTGACGAAGAAAAGAAATCCAGTTTTCATCCGGAGAAAGTCTCCGTCTTGATTTACAGCGAATACATGGACCCCCAGATGATCACTGATTTCCAGATGAAAACAGGCTACAAACTCCAGCTGGATTTGTACGAAGCTCAGGACGAAATGATTGGCAAACTTAAGACATCTGGCACGGACAAGTACGACGTGATTATCGCCAGCGACGTAATGATCCAGCAGATGATTCAACTGGGACTGATCCAGCAAATCGACACCGGCAAGGTTCCCAACCGTTCAAACATCGCGGACCAGTTCAAGAATCTAAGCTATGACCCTACCAACAGTTATTCCATTCCCTACCTCTGGGGCACTACCGGAATCCTTTACCGCGACAGAAGTTTGGACCCGATGAATTTCAGTTACAAATCACTTTTGAACACCAAGCGCAACAAGGGCAACTTTAGCCTTTTGGAAGAAAGCCGTTCCATGATGAGCATGGCATTGCAAGCATCGGGATTCGATGCCAACAGTTCCAATCCCGATGAACTAAACCAGGCGGTGGACTTTATTCTCAAGGCAAAAAAGAACCCCCGCTTTTTAGGTTTCGACGGTTCTGTGAGCGGAAAGAACAAGGTTCTTTCCAGGGTGGACTGGGCGGCAATCGTTTTCAACGGCGAAGCCATGACTGCCATCGACGAAGATTCTACGCTTCAATTTGCAATTCCTGTCGAAGGCTCCTTTATGTGGGTGGACGCCATGCTGCTCAGTTCCAAGCCCCCCAACAAGGAGGGGGCCTACGCCTTTATGAATTATATCCTTGACGCAAGGGTCGGAGCCCAACTGGCCAAGTTCCTCAATTTCGCAACACCCAACAAGGCATCCCTCGAAGTCATCGACGACGAGTACAAGAACAACCGGGTCATCAATCCTTCCAAGGAAGAAATCGAACGCATGGTGTTCTTGAGGGATTTGGGAGATGCCTCGCAGCTATTTGACGAAGCCTGGGATAGGGTTAAATAATAACATGACGCAAGGGGGATCCCGGCGCGGTGGCCGGGATGACAATGCGGGGGGATCCCGGGTCAAGCCCGGGATGACAGCTGGTTAAGCCCGGGATGACAGTGGACTGCGGCAAGGGCAGCGCCGTTAGGCTTCGGTTTTCTTGATGGGAAGGGGGGCGAAGGGCGGTTCAAGTTCGATGCTGATGGGACAGTGGTCCGAGCCCATGACCTGCGTATGGATGTTGGAACTTACCATATTGGGGACAAGCCCTGCATCAATGAAGGCGTAATCCAGGCGCCAACCTACGTTACGGGAGCGGGCACCAAAACGGTTGCTCCACCAGGAGTACATATCCCGGACTTCCGGATTCAGGTGGCGGAAACTGTCCACGTATCCGTTTTCCACGTACTTGTCCATCCAGGCCCGTTCGATGGGCAAAAATCCACTGACGTTTTCATTTTCCTTGGGGCGGGCAATGTCGATTTCCTTGTGGCAGGTATTGTAATCGCCTACGGTCACCACGTGCTTGCCGTCTGCAAGCCAGCGGTTGCTGTTTTCAAGGAATGCGTCGTAAAAACGGAGCTTGTAGTCCAGGCGGTCGTCGCCGGAACCCCCGTTGGGGAAATAAATGCTGTTCAGCACCCAGTCCGGGAACACAAGCTGGAGCACCCTACCTTCGTCGTCAAATTCTTCGTTATCGAACCCGTAATTTACACGGTCCGGTTCAATCTGAGTATAAATGCCCACTCCGCTGTAACCTTTTTTACGCTTGCAAGGATTCCAGAAGACAAAGTAGCCTTCTGGACTTGCGATGGACTCGGGAATCTGGTCTTCTTCGGCACGGACTTCCTGCAAGCACAGGATGTCGGGCCTGGTGGTGTTGAACCATTCTTCAAAGCCCTTTTTCATGACGGACCTGAGTCCGTTGACGTTCCAACTGTAGATATTCATTTGACACTCAATCTAAAACCGATTGTAAAGATAGCTTTTCAAACAAAAATTGCCACTCCCCGCCCCTATTTTTTATTTCTTTTGCACTTTATTTCAACAAAAAAATGCAAAATGAAATAATAATGGTATATTTATACCCATGAAAAGAAACATCTTTCTCGTTACTAGTGTCTTGTTTTTGTCTTTTTTAGCAGGTTGTGCAGGCGGTAAATCTGGCGGAAACGGCGACAATCTGGAAATTCCCACCAACATGCCGCCCATCTGCCGGGACATCGACTTCGTGGCCCAGCCCGACATGCGAGAAATGTGCGGTGTTCGCGTAAGCCACTCCAAGGCCTATAAGAACATTCCCCAGCAGCGCTATCTGATCAAGCCCGCCGAAACATCCATCGTCAAGAGCAACGGCAAGCTGGAACTGCGATTCCAGAATTCCCTGCCCCTAGACCTTGAGGGTCCCATTGTCGACGAACTTGTGTTCAACCAGGACAAGCGTCTCGAGAAAATCAGGAACACCTACGACTACCACGAAATCTACACCAAGAATTCCGGACGTATCCGCATTTTCAAGATGGGAATTCCTACCGACGAAGGGAACATCTACAATTTCTGCTACAGCATTCCCGAAAAGAGGGGTAACGCAAGGACCCGCAGCGTGGCCATGGGCAACAAGATTGAACCTATGTCTTGCGCTGATTTCGAACGTCTTGTCGCTGAAAACACTAAAAAGAAATGACAAATTGATCCCGGGTCAAGCCCGGGGCAGGCTTAGGCCGGGATGACAGGAAGCAAAGCACGGAATGACAGTGCCTGGGGGATCCCGGGTCAAGCCCGGGAAGGCCGGGATGACAGTGCCTGGGGAGATCCCGGGTCGAGCCCGGGATGACAGAGGGGAAGAGGCAGGGACAATCTTGTAAATCTTCGTGCTAACAA
>JABUUR010000048.1 GCA_021443065.1 Fibrobacter sp. | reverse complement strand
ATTCGTTCCCTATTGTTCCTTGTTGTTCTTGCCGCGGGCTTTGCCTTTGCCGCAACCAAGACTCCCATTATGGGCGTTGTCCTGGAAGCAGAAACGGACCTGCCCGTCAAGGACGTACTGATTACGTACCAGTCCGGAAAAAAGGTGGGTGAAACCAATTCCGAAGGACGTTTTGAATATACCGTGGATTCAAAGAATGCTTCCCTGATTTTCAAGAAGGACGGCTTTGACAGCGTGCTGGTGGAACTTCAGGATTATGCGGACCTCTTGGACATGGTGGTGACCTTGAGCACCAACGTCCGTAACCTGGGGGCAAGCACCATCATTGGCGGCGGCGATGAAAAGGTCCAGTGGGAAGTGGAACGCAGGGTGAACTTGGACAAGTTGGAAGATGCCGCGGGAATGCGATTCGACCTTACGGAACATTTGAGCCAGATGCCGGGAATTTCCGGCCAGAAGGATTTCAGCAGCGCCCTTTATTACGAAGGATCCCGCGCCGGAGACGTGGCCTACCATCTGGGGCGTTTGCGCATTCCCAACATGCGCCACCTGGACGTGGGTTTTCCGGGAAACTTGTCTGTAATCAATCCTCACATTTTAAGCGGCATTGAAATCCACGACCATTACGGCGATGGCCCCCTGGGGCAGGGCCTTGCAACTTCCGTTCAGTATATTCCGGAGCAGACCAAGGGCGACTGGGGCCTGAGAGGTTCCGCCGGCATTACCATGCAAGAGGTTGTACTGGATGCTCCCTGGATGTTCTGGGACAGTTTCCGCTTTGCCTTTCGCCGCCTGGACGAGGCCATGCTCAAGAACCTGGGTGAAAAGTTCTTTGCCGAGTTCCGCAAGCGTGCCGACGATTGCAAGGATTGCAAGGTCAAGAATTCCAACCCCTTCAGCCTTTCGGCCATGGATTTTTACACCCAGTTGAACGGTGCCGATTCCAACGGCAACACCTGGGCCTTGCGAGCCCTGTACAGTTCCGACGAGTACAGCATTCATCAGGATACCTCCCACAGTTACGCAGTGTCCAATACCATCGACATCCTGGAAGGCGTGCAGGATTATCTGGTGGTGGGTGCCGAGTACGAATCAAGGTTTGGAACCAGTTGGCATGCGGGCTATGTCCGGGAACATCTGGGCGATACCCTGCGCGACACCACGGGCGTTTTCCCTGACCCCCAGACCACAAATCCCGGGTTCAAGACGGCCTTTATCGACAGTTACGAGCAGACCCACAATACCATTAGCGGTGGCCTGGACAAAAAGTACGACGGGGAACTTCTGGGAGCCAAGTTGAGCGGAGGCCTGCTCTACGAGCACCACATTCTAGAGCGGAACTACCCAATTTCTGGCACCGTTGAAAATGGCGATTTCTGGACGGGAGTCCTGTCGGGGGCCGCCCGCATGGACTGGAAAAACGACTACTCCCGGAAGATTTTGTCGGTAGGTGCGGTTGCGGACTGGTCCAGCCACGATGCCTTGCCCATGACTTCCTTCGACTTCGAGCAGAACCTTTCCAGGAGGGATACGT
The DNA here is from genome assembly GCA_021443065.1 of Fibrobacter sp. Lineage (GTDB taxonomy): Bacteria > Fibrobacterota > Fibrobacteria > Fibrobacterales > Fibrobacteraceae > Fibrobacter. The sequence continues at coordinate 1,650 of JABUUR010000048.1, read as the reverse complement.
CGTACTGGCATGTGTTCGCCAATGCTGCCTTCCGCGGCGACTGGAAGCCTTTCTACAGCAACGGCGATCTGGACGGTGGACTGGAATCCGGGACTTCTGTAAAGATCGGCGGCGGTTACAAGTCCAAGTACCTGGTGGCACAGGCTTCCGCCTTTGGCCGTTACTACCACAACCCCCTGCTGCCTATGCCCAAGGCTTACGGCTACTACGACGATGTGACTCCCGTGGATTACGCCTGGGTCCTAGGGGCCTCGGGATCCTTGGAATACAAGACATCCCATCATTTTTCCATGGCCACCAACGTAAGTTCTGTCTATGGAGAATACGAACTGGTGGGCGACAAGTCCTTGCCCTGGGAGGCCAATTCCCGGCTGGACATTGTTTCCCATTTCCGCTACTACCCCCGCAAGGATTCCATCATCTCTGTGATCTTGACGCACCATGCGGCGCTGCACCGTCCGCTGTACTATTACGAAATCAAGCCGGCATCATCAAACGGTGGCGTGGGTACGCGGGAACTTAAGGACTTGAATGAGTTCACGGACATGTTCCGCACGGACATCCGTGTGAACCTGGACTTGAACAAGAAAAAGTTCCTGTTGAACGGAGCCCGGTTCTATCTTGAGGTGGACAACCTCTTTGCGAATCTGGACGTGCCCGCCCTGAAGTTCCTCGGGTCCGAAAACCTTCGTGAAAGGTCCTGGGTTGTTCAAGATGACAACGGCAAGGTGGGCGACGGTTACGACCTTGTGCCCTTCATGGCCAAGGGCATGGGCCTGTTCTTCCAGTTTGGCGTAGAAATCCAACTTGGCCTGTAAGCAATGACTTGGTTCCTACGCACTATAGCTCTCGCAGGTCTGGTAGCCGTGGCAGTGCCCGCCCAGACGACGGACGAGGCCTTTGTTCCGCCCAAGCCCGAGAAGCCTTTGCGGTTTTGTACTGCGGCAAAGCAGTGGGTTGCATACGCCGAGGCCGATACGAATCTTGTGGAGATTACCGGATTGAAGGGGCTTCGCATGGACCTGCGTTACGGTACTTATAACAACGTAACGGGTCATGACTTGTACTGTGGGATACAGCGGGCCTTTTTGCATAAGGACGGCTTGGCGAAGTTGCGCAAGGCCCTGGAAATCCTTGAGAAGGAAATGCCCGGCTCCAAACTAATGATTTTTGACGCCGCCCGACCGATGTACGCCCAAGGTGTGTTGAAGGCGGCCGTTGCGGGCACGCCCTACAGCAGTTTTGTTTCGTCGGGCAAGACGGGCGGGCTCCACAACTACGGCCTCGCCCTTGACCTTGGGCTTGCGGATGAAAACGGCAATCTGCTGGACATGGGTACGGATTTCGATTCCTTTGAACGCTGCGCGGGGGAGGTGGGCGAGGCCGACGCCCTTGTGCGGGGCCGCCTTACGCAACAGCAGATTGATAACCGCAATAAGTTGCGCAGCATCATGAAACGTGCAGGCTGGGTGACGTTGAACAGCGAGTGGTGGCACTTTAACGCCTTTACCCGCAGTTATACAAAGGAAAACTATCCTCTGTTCCCTCTGTAGGGCATGGTCACAGGTTGTCAAGCGCGAAACAAGACCATTGTCATCCCGGCCCCCGAGCCGGGATCTACTCTGCATTGACCCGGGATCTCTCCCCACA
>JABUUR010000037.1 GCA_021443065.1 Fibrobacter sp. | reverse complement strand
AGGGAGATCCCGGGTCAAGCCCGGGATGACAGCGAAATGGCCCGGGATGACAGCGAAATTTTAGAATCTTTTTTTTGAAGACAAAAGACAGGCGGAAAATTCTTATTTATATTTTTTTTATGAAGCTTTTACAAAATCCCCCCGACCTCAATAAAATTGCGCGCCCCAACTGGATTGAAATCAACCTCGACGCCCTTTGCAACAACATCAAGTTTATACGAAGTCAAATTCCTGCCACCACCAAGATTCTCTTGCCTGTAAAGGCAGATTCCTACGGCCACGGAAGCCTTGCCTGCTCCTTTGCCGCAAAGTTCGGCGGCGCAGACTATTTAGGAGTCGCCCATATCAGCGAGGGCATGATTCTTCGTCAGTACGGTATGGACTTGCCCATACTGGTGCTTGGGCCCTGCACTCCCGCGGACTTTGCCTACTTTGTGGAATTTCAGTTGACGGCGGTCATTACCGACATCCGCACGGCAATTGCCTTTGACCAGTTCCTTCGTGAAAACGACTGTACATGCAAAGCCCACCTGAAGATCGACTCCGGCATGAACCGCTATGGTTTCGATGCCGAGGATTTCGACAATATTCGAGCAGCCTTGAGCCTTAAGAATCTAAAGTTCGAAGGAATGTTCACACACTTGGCCACCGCTGACATGCCCGGCAATCCAAAGACTGCAATTCAAATCCAGCGTTTCGCCCGACTGGTGGATGTTCTGGAAGCAGAAGGCTTGCGGCCTGAAATTTGCCACTGTTCCAGTTCCGCAGGCACGTTGACCCATCCCGAAAGCCACTTCGACATGGTGCGCCCGGGCCTTGCACTTTACGGATACAACTGCATGGGGGCTTCCCCTTCCCCATGGCCCATCAAGCCCGTCATGAAAATCAAATCTACCATTCGCCACATCCATTACGTAAAGCCAGGCGAAACAGTTAGTTACGGTGGATACTGGATGGCCCAGCAGCCCACACGCATTGCAACCATCGCCATAGGCTACGGCGACGGCTACCTTCGCGGCGAATACAACAAAGGATTCGTCTTTATCCGCGGGCAACTCTGCCCCATCTTGGGACGCGTCTGTATGGACGCCACCATGGTTGATGTAAGCCATATTCCAGATGTCCAGGTAGGCGAAACCGTCGATGTCGTTAATGGCGAATTGGATTTTCGCATTTCCATGGAAAGCGTGGCAGACGACCACCACACCATTCCTTACGAACTTACAAGCCGTGTGGCGCGCCGCCTGTACCGCAAGTACTACTGGAAAAACCGGCTGGTCCGCTGGGACTACCTGCGTCAGGAATTCGGCGTAAAAGAATTCAAGGAATTTCCCCTTCGCTAACCCTATGGACTGACCCATGGACTTTTCAAGCGAAAAATTCACCACAGTCCTTCACCGCAATTTCTGGGGTGAATGGACCTTCGTGTTTGAAAAGTCCAAACTTTGCCACCTGCGTTACAATTCTTCAAATGCAAAGCCCAGCAATTTGCAGGCTTGCACATACGCCTTTGCAAATATCGATACCGACATACCCGTCTCCGTCAGCCGCGCCTACCGCAAGGCGGTACAACAGTTGAACGAATACCTGGCAGGCCGTCGAAAGAAATTCACCATTCCATACAAACTATATGGAACTGATTTTCAAGTCAAAGTGTGGGAAGCCTTGAAAGGCATTCCCTTTGGAGAAACCAAGTCCTACAAGGATATAGCCGATTCCATCGGAAGCCCAAAGGCTGTCCGAGCCGTAGGTGGGGCGCTCCACTTTAATCCAATCCCTTTGATTCTTCCCTGCCATCGCGTTATCGGCAAGGCGGGAGCCCTCGTAGGATTCGGCCTGGGTCTCGAAATGAAAAGACGCCTCCTGGTTATAGAAGGCGCCATTCCTCAAGAAATGCTCCTGGAATAGATAATCCAATTCATTAGACGGGCAGGCAAACCGCAACTATTCTTTGTCGTCAAAGGCTTCGGCTTCTTCCGGTTCTTCCACAGTCCAGTCGCGTATATGCTGGGCCAATTCCTTTTGGCCATCCTTTTCAAGGTTATCTGCAAGTTCCGTCAGTTCATCGGCGTCCATGGTAGTCAATTCATTTTCAAAGCGAGTTACATAGCCGGAAAGTTGTTCATAACGTTTCATGGCAGCAAGCAACTGCATAAATTCAATGTTTGCAGAGGCACCGCAACGGAATTTCTCATGCTGTTTCAAAAGGTCATCGGCTTCGCCATCAGATAGCAAGGATACCAGCCGTCCCAAGTTTATGATCCTGGGGTAGGTTTCATAAAGTTGACGGGCAATTTTCAAGCAATCGGACTTGCGGCCTTCCTTGTCGGCAATGGCTGCCTCCAGATCAAGGTACGCCTCTTCGTCTTCGTTGGAAGGATTCTTCACATCGTTCATCCACTGCTTGGCCATGACCAAATCCCCCGCCATGAAATAGGCGTTGGCAATATCAATGAGGGTGGTGTTGCTTTTGTCGGGGTCTTTCAGCAAGGCTGCCTTGGCATAGTTTGCAGAATCGTTGACGGAATCCGCCATGTCGCAAATGGCATCCAGCACATCTTCGCGATTTTCCATGGCGAACATACTTTCCTGGCCGATCAATTCGTTCAACAACTTGGAGGAGTGTTCTGCCGACAACATTTCGTTTATGCTAAGGAACACCACGGAACGGCCTTCGCCGCCCACATGACGTACAGCCAAATCGTGAATCAGGTCTGCAACGTATTCCTTGTCCTGGTACACTGTAGCAAGTTCCACAAAGAACGTTCCCGCATCGTAGAAAAGACTATCCCAGTATTCTTTCTCATTGTCTTCTGCCTTGAAAGCGCAGAAATCTGCACGGAGAGTCCACGCCAACAGTTCCAACTGAACTTTAGGATCTTTACAATCCTCGATTTCGTCGAGACCTTTGCCTAAGGTTTCGTAAAGGTCGTCGGGGCGATTCAGCAATCTGCTTTGGCCGTTCACCACTTGCATCAAGGTTTCGCGAAGGCGGTCTTCCTTGCTCCGGTTCGCCTGAGATAGGGCGGGGGATTTAAAAAAATTTTTCTTTTTTGCCATGACGAGAATTTAGAAAAAAAATCGATTGTCGTTTATAAGCAAAGACGCAAGGGGCACATGCGTCCACAGAGTGGATGAAGCATTTCTTAGCGCTTTAGCGTTTAGAAAGACTTGTCCACGTAGTGGAT
>JABUUR010000033.1 GCA_021443065.1 Fibrobacter sp. | reverse complement strand
CCGTGCAAAAAGGAAACGTTGTTGCCTACAACGGCAGTTTCGCCGATGACGATGTTTGTGGCGTGGTCCACCAAAATTCCGTGGCCTATTTTTGCTGCGGGGTGAATGTCCATACCGAATTTACGGCTCACGATACTCTGGAGCATTTTGGCAGGGAATGTGCGGCCTTCTCCCCACAGGATGTGGGCTGCCCTAAAAGCTTGTAAACCTTGAAAGCCCTTGAAGAACAGAAGAGGCTCCAGGTAGCTGGTGCAGGCGGGGTCACGCATCACTGTTGCGTGCAGGTCCTTTGCGGCACTTGTCAATAGTTCTGGATACTTTTCATAGAGTGCCCGGAACATCTTTTCTAGCTCATTGCGGTCGATGACTTCGCCCGCCAGCTGGCAAGACAAGGTTACCGAAAGCATCTCGGCGAAATCCTTTCGGGAGGACACCTGTTCGTTGATCATCAAAATGGACAGCGGTTCCTGCTGCAGCAACTTCTCTGCTTCTTCTCGAATGTTCTTTTCTATTTCTTCTAAAGTCATTTGTTTTCTTTCGTCGGTTCTTCGGTTTCGAGGGTGGGAATATTCTTGGTTTCCTGGCAGAGATTTTCTTCGCGAATTTTAAAGGTAAAATCGACCAGGTTGTTTTCGAACATTTTCTGATAGGGTTTTTTGCTTTGCACGCTCTGCAGGGCGCAAGAACAATAGTTGATGCGTTGGATGAGTAACATGTCGTTGCGGGGCGTCCCCTTGGCAAAAACGCACTCGTGCATGATGGCGTATTCCATGGGGCGGTCGTAACGGCCCTTGCATTTGTTTTTGAGGTCGGGCTGAGCCGCTACTTGTTCAATAATACCTTTGCTGGGAACGTCGTGCATTACGCTGTTCACAATAAATCCGGCTACAAAGAACAGGAGGCAAACCGTCAAGTTTATGAGGAATCGTTTTCCCCGGCTCATGTTGTTGTAGCTTCGGCCTACTGCGTCAATGGTCTGGGTTGCATGAAGCTTTACTTCGTCTAAGTCATTATTTGCCATATAAAATCCGCTTGAAATAAGTTACGTTTCTTCCAATGTCCAAATATCGGGGAGGGTTCTGTAATCCTGGTCGTAGTCCAATCCGTATCCCACCACGAACTGGTTCTCGATTTCAAAGCCCACATAGTCCGCGTGAAAGTCTACCGTACGGCGAGCTTCCTTGTTCATGAGAACGCAGGTGCGAATGTCTACAGCTCCAGCTTCTTTTAACATGTGGGTCAAGGTGCTCATGGTTTTCCCGGTATCCAGGATGTCGTCAACAAGGAGTATTCGTTTTCCCTTGATGTCGATATCGTCGATTCCCGAAACCTTTAGCACGCCGCTGGACTCTGTACCGGAACCATAGCTGGTGGCCTTGATGAAGGTTATCCTGTGCTTGGCGTTAGCCATGAAACGTACCAAGTCCGTGGTGAACATGAATGCGCCCGTGAGGGTAGAAAGTATAATGTCAAAATCAAAGGTCCGATTTATTTCTGTTGCAATTTCCTGGACCCGGTCCTGGATCTTTGCAGCAGTTATCATCGGTTTTGCAGACATCTTGTACATCCTACACCTCGAAATTCAGCCAGCTGAACATGGGCTTGAGTCCCGACATCTTGCCGTTAGGGTCCTTGGTGTATTCCTTGTAGAACGGGAATACCTTGTTTTCCAGACTGGTCTTGTCGATGCCCAGATGAAGCCGGTCGGCCACGGTAATAAGGCCGGTAATGTGGTCGACTAATGCTTTATCGAAATTGATGGATACCGCCTCTATCAATTGGGAAAGTTTTGCAAAGAACATTCTGCCGGTACCACCGAAACTGAACTCGGTGTCCAGGGAGATGGCCTCGTTTACAAGATTGCCAATTTCGTCGAATATCTTGCGGTCGTCCTTTTCCATGTACAGCAATGCAAGGTGATGGATCTTTGAATTGATTTCCAGGGAAAGGACCTTGCGCACTGTATCGGGCAAGGTGTGGTCGGGATCGGCCAGACTGTCGATGGAAAGGCCGTGGGTCGCGGCGATGTTGGAAAATGTTTCTGTTATAGAGGACAAATCCTTTCGGGTGGACAACTGGTTGATCCGTTTCAGGGAATCACTCATCAAGTCCTTCATGCGAACCACGTAGGCGGTGGGGTATTCGCTATGGAGTTCCTCTGTTGTCATTGCAGGATTATCTACGAACTTCAAACCGTTCTGGTCGTTTTCACCATCGGCAACCACAATGTTGATGCGGCCCATGGGGTCCGTAATGACCAGGGCGGTGGCGATGCGGTTTTCGCCGATCTGCTTGTCGTTATATTCGGCCCGGACCAAGGTTTGCCTGCGACGGCTGGCGATTTTTGTAGCCACCATGCGTTCGTCCTTGTTCTCGTAGCCGTCTTCCAGGCCCATGTGGAATATGGCAGCGCGTTCCGCCATTTGCTTTACTACCACGGGCACCTGTTCTTCGGCGTAACGGGTAAAGACCTCGGCTCCATTCCACTTGTGTTCATTACTGGTGGCGCGGCCTAGAATGCTTAAAACCTGGTTGCGAATGTGGTGGCCCCTGGGCAGGAAGGGGTCCAGGAGTTCCATGGCCCGAAGGGCGTAGCGCATGTTCTGTACAGGCTCCAGACCTTCGATATCGTTGAAGAACCAACCGCAACTGGTAAAACTGAACATGCAGAATTTCTGGATTTCCAAAAGGCGGATTGCGCGGGCGCACATAGCCTCGTTGGACGGTTCCTTGACGGTTGATGCAAGGAAAGTCGTAAGGTGGCTCTTGTCTTCGGGAACGACGAGTGTCTGCACGTAGTTGTTGCGGGCCTCCCAAGGATTTATGTTGGAAATTTTTGCGAATTCACGGACAAAAACTTCGTCAGCCAGTTTTTTCAAATGGTTGAACGCATCACGCAGCGGGCCTCTCCATTCCTGGTTCCAGTCGGGGCCGCCTCCGGTTGAGCAACCGCAGTTGCGGTACCAGCGTCCGACACCGTGGGCACAACTCCAGGCACAACCTTCGCTGTGAAAGTTCTTCAAAAGCACTTCGTGCCTGGGCGGGAACTTTTCCAAAAACCAGCCGTAGTTCACGGGAACCATGTTGTTGTCGGGTGCATAATGGTTGTAGAGCCATGCGGCGCACATGTCGCCGAAGGGCTCGTGATGGCCGTAGGATTCACCGTCGGTACCTATGCTTACCAGTTGGGC
>JABUUR010000244.1 GCA_021443065.1 Fibrobacter sp. | reverse complement strand
ACGGTCTGGGGAATGGTGGCGCTGAACATGGTGCAAGCAAGTTGCTTGGGCAGGTACCTGCGGATTTTTTGCATGTCGGGGTAGAATCCCATGGAAAGCATTTCGTCGGCCTCGTCCAGAACAAGGTCGCGAATGTCCAGGAAATCCACGTTGCCGCGGCTTACATGGTCCATGAGGCGGCCCGGGGTGGCAACGATAATGTGGACGCCTTCTTTAAGGGCCTTCAATTGGGGTTCGTAGGATACACCGCCGAAAATTGCCACGGACTTGATGCCGGTGCCTTCGGAAAGTTTCTGTACCTCGTCCTGCACCTGGATTGCAAGTTCTCGGGTGGGTACAAGGATCAATGCCTGGGGAAACAGGTGGTCGCGAACGATGACCTGCAAAAGGGGAAGCACGTAGGCTCCGGTCTTGCCCGAACCTGTCTTGGACTGTACCAGCATATCGCGGGCGGCCAGCATGTAGGGCATGGTCTTTCGCTGGACGGGCATCAGGTCGGTCCAGCCGTGGTTCGTAAGGATTGCCTTCTGCTCGGCCGGAAGCATGTCGAACGTATAGTCTGGCAGTTTGTTCTTGGGCTCGATGATCTTGACGGGAGTCAAGAACGGGTTAACTTTTTCAGGAACTTCGGGGGCGACTTCGGAAATTGTCGCCACTTCTAGATTTTGATTTTCACTCATAGTGGGCGTTAATTTAGAAAAAATAAGAGAGCATGTGCCCAGGATTTACGGGTTCCAGTGGTATTCAAGTCCAAAACTGATGAACCAGTCCACGGTCATGGCCCCGATGGTGGTAGGTTCCGCCGCCGCGTCGGGCGTTGGGTCGGAATAGACGCTCTTTCCCCTGCTGGCAATGCCTGTGCGGATGTTTACACCGTAATGTTGCTGGAATACGAACTGACTACCGATGCCGAAGAGTGCGCCCTTGTAGGAGTCTTCGAACTTGATTCGTGTGCGGTACTCCTTTGAACCCAGTTCCACCCCTTTTTTAAGTTCTATGTCCTCGGCGTAGAAACTGTATTGGAAACCGAAGAAGGTAAAAAGATGGATGTCCATCAGTTTGATGGGGGAGTAGGTCTTTGTGAACATGACGTTCAGGCCGATTTCGTGCTGCCCGAATTCCCAATGGTCGAGTTCCCGGTAGATGGTGTCGGAATTGTCCGTCTTGACCTTGTGATTGCTGTAGCGGTAAAAAATTTCGCCGCCCATAAAGCCGTACCAGATGGCGCCTGCGTACAAAGTAAACAGGGGCGTAGAGTCGTCGATAAAGTTCCAGAGGCTTACGGAGTCACGGGTGATTCTGTATTTGCGGACTTCGCTTTCGACGTGCCGGTGAACCCAGTTGTAAGGTGTCAGGGGTACATGCGCCTGCGCATATCCGGCGGAAAGCCCGCCCCAGGCTCTCAGATGGGGGACATCCTTGTAGTAGTCGTCGGGTTCGGTCAGTTTTTTTTGACGCTCCTCCTTGCTTAGGCGGCGCGAGGTCTTGCGGTCGAAAAATGCGCTTGCGATGTCGTCGCCCAATGCGATTTTGTCGGCTTTCTTTTGGATGGTTCCTGCCGCCCTCGGTTCCGAGGCATTCTCGTCGAAAATCCCGATTTGCAAAAATGTTCCTTTGTCTGCAACGAACAGTACGATGTTGTCTTCAAGTTCCTGGAACTTGCCGTTCATGGAAGGGTGACGGGCCTTCAGGTAGTTGGAGGAAAGCCCGGGCTCCATGTTGTTGCTTAGCCAGCCTGCGTAACGGACCGCTATGGAATCTCGTTCCCATTCGCCCAAAATGCGGCACTTGGGTTCACCGATGGCCATGTTGTTGCGCTTGAGGGAAAGGCAGAATTCCCTCGGGTCGATGGGCGGTTCCTTGTCTACGGTCCAGATGAGGATGGTGGCGTCTTTCCAGAGGGGCCACTTGGAGTCAAAGTAGACTTCGTTTGCTGTGGCCATGGAAGCTGCGACCGCGAGCAAGAACAGGACTAGGGACTTGACGGATTTCATTTTGCCCCCATGTACAGGTTCTTGCGGATTTCGGATACGGCCAGACGGACGAGGATTTCCAGGTCGTTCCAGGTCATTGCAAGGACGGGGTGCTGGATTTCGTCGACGGCACTGAAGAGGGGACGTTGTTTTTCGTTGTCCCAAAGGGTGTAGGAGACTATGGCGCTGATGTTCTTTGCGGCGGTGCGGTCGGGGCTTTCGTTGTGGATCAGGGCGTAGTCAAAGAAATTAGCCCGGTTCAGGTCGGTGCCGACGATCACCTCGTGTATAATGAGTATCTGGGGCGGTGCAAAGCCCGTGCTATCCTTGATGACAATGCCCTGCTCGGGAAGTTTGCCCTTCATGAAAATGCGTTCGTCCAATTTTTGACTTTCTTCGGGAGCGTTTGCAAGAACTGCATCGGGAAGGACGTTCAACTTGCCGTAGGCCCCGCGCATTTCATTGAGCATGGCCTGGGCGCAAAAGCGGGTGCCCAGGATTTGGATGCTGTCGGTGCCTACCTGCAGCCTTTTGGCGAACCATGCGGAACGTGTAAGCACGAATGCGTTTTCTACGCCGACTATTGCAAGTTCGCCATAGGGCGCCTGATGGTAGTCCGGGTGCTTTTTACTCCACTGGTAAGATTCTGCACAACCTGAAACAAGCAGTGCCGCAGCAAATAGCGTCGCTAGAATCTTAACGAAGCCTCCCAAGGAAACCTCCGGCCTACAAAGCACGGACCGTGCTTACTTGGCGCCCCACTGTTCCCGGTAGGCGTAAACCTTTTCCAGGATGCCTTCGGGCGCGTTGATGGCTTTGCGGTTTTCTTCCTTTTCCAGGAAGGCGATGATGTCGTTGATGTTCACGATGGAGTGCGCCTCGATGCCGTACTCCTCCTGGACGGTCTGGAGGGCGGATTTTCCGTTGTCCAATTTTTCCTTGCGGTCCACGGAAATCAAGAGGCCTATGACATTTGCATTTTCGATTGTCTTGAGAATTTGCAATGTCTCGTTTACGCTGGTACCTGCGGTAATCACGTCCTCGATGATGACCACGTTTGTCTTTTCGGAGTATTTGTAACCCACCAGGGAGCCGCCTTCGCCGTGGTCCTTGACCTCCTTGCGGTTGTAGGTGAAGGTCAGGTTCTTTGCGTAAACGTCGGAAAGTTTCATGGCGGTGGCTGCACACAGGGGAATGCCCTTGTAGGCAGGTCCGTAGAGATTTGTGGCCTTGCCGTCGAAATG
>JABUUR010000176.1 GCA_021443065.1 Fibrobacter sp. | reverse complement strand
CATTACAATTATTGTTAAATTTCCCGCCAATGATGCAAGACGAAAAATACATTCTGGTCGACAACGAAGAAACCCTGGCAAGTTTGCTGCAGGATTTGGAATTGTACGATATGGCCGCCGTCGACACCGAGGCGGACTCCATGTATCACTATACCACCCGTCTTTGCCTGATCCAAATTACCATTGGCGACCACCATTACATTGTGGACCCCTTGTGCGGATTGGATATCGCCCCGTTGTTCAAGGCCCGCGCCATGCAGACCCTGATTTTCCACGGAGCGGACTACGACCTTAGACTTTTGTGGCAAACCTACGGTTTTTCACCGGTCCACATCTTCGACACCATGCTTGCCGCCAAGATTCTCGGAGAATCCCACCTCGGCCTTGCAGACCTGGTCCGCCAGTATTTTGGAGACGAACTGAAAAAAGAAAACCAGCGGGCCGACTGGACCATACGCCCACTGCCTCTCGAAATGTGCGAATACGCCATACACGACACCTTCTACCTCCATGAACTTTGCGCCATTCTCGCAGAAAAACTCCAGGCGGCAGGGCGCATGGAATGGCTTACGGAACAGTGCGACGCGCTGATACAGCACGCCAAGAATCCGGCCCCCGTCAAAAGGGACCCCTGGCGCATCACGGGGAGCAACATCTTTAGCCCCTGTTCCCTGAACATCTTGAAGTTCCTCTGGGAATGGCGCGAAAAGCAGGCCGAGGAACTGGACCGTCCACCCTACAAGGTAATGCCCTCGGAATTAATGCTTGCCATTGTCCGCCACGCCCAGCAGACCTTCCCAGAAGTACAGTTGGACAAGCTCCCCCGCCTACCCCGCAATTTCAAGGAAGAACGCCTGGCATCCTTCGTTCAAATGCTCAAGAATGCCATGGCGGTTCCTGAAAGCGATTGGCCCGCACGGCTCCCCAAGGCACCGCCCCCTCCCATCGTGCCCAACTCCGACCTTTTGTCGGTACTAAAGCAATGGCGAGACAACAAGGCCCACGCCTTGAACATTGATGCAGCCCTCCTGGCAAACAAGTCCCAACTCATCTGGCTTGCCGCCCCAGGCAACATGCCTTGGGATTCGCGCTACGAAGAGGCCAAACTGCAAAAATGGCAGCGCAACATCTGGACCGAAATACTGCAAGAAAACCTGCCCGGAGCCAAGCGCGTCGGAGATCCTGACTAGCATTGACCATGGAATACATATTACCCATCCTGCTTATTTTTGTCGTTTTGGCCTCCAGGCCTTTCTATGACAAACTCTTCAAGAAAAGTGAAGAGGGCGATGAACTTATCAAGAACCCCTGGTTTGAAATCCACGCCATACCGGGTTACACCGCCTCCAGGCAGATCGCGGCCTTTTACCCGCTAAAGGGAGAACCCAACATCATGCCCATCCTGGAGCAGCTTTGCGAAGAAGGAAGGCTTCTCCTCCCCCGCTGCACCGGCGACACCACCATGGAGTTCTACCCCATCAAAAGCCTCCGCAAAGACTTGGTGAAGGGGCGTTTTGGAATCATGGAACCTCGGGACGGTCTGGATCCATTCCAAGGAGATATCAAGGTTTTCCTAGTCCCTGGCACCAAGTTCAACCTCGACGGAAAGCGGCAAGGCCATGGCAAAGGTTACTACGACAGATTCTTGGCAAAGCACCCGGAAGCCTACAAGGCAGGGATCGCCACTCCCAAACAAATTGCAAAAGACCCCTTGGAGCAAAAGGACACCGATATACAAATGAACCAGGTGATTGTTTGCAGGGAAAGGTATTAAAAAGGAAGTTCACAATGGCTTTTGATAACAATCGTTTTGACGGAAACCAGGGTGGTGAAAAGCGCAATTTTGGAGAGCGCCATCGCAATTTCGGACGTGGACCGCAGCAAAAGTACCGCGTGCGTGAAGACAACGAATTCCGCCCCAGGAATCGAGATGGCAACCGCCCGCAAGACACCGCCCGTGCATTCCAAGACGGCATTGTCCCTGCAGTAGGTGACGCAGACGCCGCCCCCCAGGTAGCCGTAGGCGGCATCAAGGAAGTGACCGAACTTCTGACCAAGAGCCCCATGCAGGTGCATCGTGTGCTGTTCATGCACCAGTCGGGCAACCCCAAACTCTATGAACTGCAAAAACTGGCCAAGCGCAACCACGTTCATGTGCAGCAGGTCGATTCCAAGATATTGAACAGTTACGCCACCCCCAACCACGGTGTAGTCGCCCTCATGAACGAAAAGGAACTGCTGGAATGGGAAGACGTCCGTGAAGAATTCTTTAACGCAAAGGACAAAGGCGAGCGTAAACTTATCGCAGTGGCCACAAACATCGAAGACCCCCGCAACCTGGGCGCGTGCATCCGCAGTTCCCTGGCTTTGGGCGTAGACATATTGCTGCTCCCCGCCAAAGGCATGTGCGGCATTACACCCAGCGTGGCGCGCACTTCCGCAGGGGCGTTAGAAAAAATGCGCATTTGCCGTCCAAACAATCTGGAGGCCGCTGTGGGCGAGCTGAAAATGGCCGGTTACCAGATTCTGGGTCTGGATGCCGACACCGAAACGAACCTGGCCGGTTTCCAGTTTTCAGACCACGCAGTCATCGCAGTGGGTGGCGAAGACGTAGGACTACCCCCCTTCATCAAAAAGCAGTGCGACGCAGTACTTCGCATACCCATGATGCCCGAAGCCCATTCCTACAACGCTTCCGTGGCACTATCCCTGGGTCTGTACGAATACTCCCGCCTCCGCATCAAGTAACAAGCCTTCAAATTCATCATTTTCATTACAGGGCGTTCCCCACCTGACGGCGGGTCGGGCCTTCGCGTTATCGGGGCGCACTGCAAAGAAAAACTTCATGCAGCGCCCCGTCCGTTCAGCCTCGCCTCGCGAGTCCGAACCGCTCCGCGGCTTAGGTCCCTAACGCGTTGGCATTCAGGACTCGCCCCAATCTCTGCACAAAACTGACAATGATGCAAAAATACAATGCTGATGAAAAATCGTTTCGAATGCAGGCAAAAATAGACTTCTACAACGCTCTGATTTCCTCGGTGCTCAGGCCTGTTTGCTGAGCAATCGCATCGACCGGGAAACCTGCGTCGCGGAACCCCTTGGCCAGTTCCCTATTCCTGAAATTCACACCCTCGGAACAGCCCACGACAATACCCTCGGAACGGCCCACGGCAATACCCTCAGCCTTTCCTTGCAGGTAGGATCCTTGCTTTTCGTAAAGTAAGTCA
>JABUUR010000189.1 GCA_021443065.1 Fibrobacter sp. | reverse complement strand
TTGGTAGAGCAGCTGACTCTTAATCAGCGGGTCGCAGGTTCGACCCCTGCATCATCCACGAAACTCCCTCCGAAATGAGGGAGTTTTTTTGTGATTTTTCTCATAGTTGTTTGTTTTTTTTATATAATAAGTTTGTAATATTCTATCTTTGCTAAAAATTTACGGAAATTGGTTTTTAGATGAAAATTGTACTACCTGTAGCTGGAAATGGACTGCGACTCCGACCCTATACCGAGAATGTGCCCAAGTGCCTTCTGCCGGTGGCCGGCAAAACGATTCTTGACTGGATTGTAGAAGATTCCCTTTTTCTGAAACCCTCGGAAACCATTTTCATTACTGGCTACAAGGCTGAAGTCATTGATGAATTTTTGACCAGGCGACAGGCATGGGGTGCAACCCGCACCGTAGTCCAGGGCAATCCCCAGGGGTTGGGCGAGGCCATAAGCCTTTCGTTGCCCTTCGTTAACGATGACGAACCTCTTTTGATTATTCTGGGCGACACCATGTTCGAGGCGGACCTGTCCATTCTGCAGGGTGCCAAGGACAATATCCTTTACACTTTCAAGGTCGCCGACCCCAAGCGCTTTGGCGTTGCCGTGACCGACCCTGCCGGTCGTATTGAACGGTTGGTGGAAAAACCACAGGAATTCGTTTCCGACGAAGCCATCGTGGGCATATACTACATCAGGGATGTAAAGGCGCTCAAGGAAAGTCTTCGCTTCTTGATGGAAAACGACATCCGTACCAAGAACGAGTTCCAGTTGACCGACGCCCTTGAAATGATGATTAAAAAAGGTTGCCGTTTCCGTACCGCCCCTGTAAGCAAGTGGCTGGATTGCGGCCTTGCCGAAACATTGTTGGAAACCAACGCCCATGTCTTGGAACGCAACGACAATTCTTCAAGCGTTTCCGCGGAAGGCTGCAAGATTATTGCGCCCTGCCATATCGGCAACAACGTCAAACTGGTGAATTGCACCATCGGCCCCAACGTTGCCATTGGCGACAACGCCGTCGTAGAAAACTCCACTCTCAAGGACGTGGTTGTCTGGGATGGAGTCAAGATTTGTGACAAGAATCTTGACGGCGTGATTGTCCACCAGTAAAAATCCTGGGTTTAAACACAGCCTTCTATTGAACGTCCAACTGGACCTTGTAGGTCGGCTTGCCTCTGAATTTTGCAAGTTCCGCCCTAGGCGCCGTGGTAATCGTCAAATTCTTCTTGTTGACACCTTTCTGTTGTTGCAACGTTTTCAGCAGGTCCTGGTTGCGCTTGTTGGATAGTTCCAGCAGTTCCTTTTCCAAGGTCCTGCGGTCCAGTCCTTCGGTGTGGGTCTGGGTGTAGGCTACGAACAGACTGTCCTTGTCGTCGATTTCGATGATGCTTTTTTCGTCCAACTCGTTCAATGTTTTTTTGCCGCTGGTAGCCATATAGTATTGTGTTTTCTGCTTGCGGATCTTGTAGGCTTCTACAGTCTTCTTTAGAGGGTAACTTTGGACAAAGTTCAATTTGAGTTTCGGGTCCTTGTTAATGGTTTCTACCATCTTGATCGCCTTGGCGTACTGTTCGCTTTCCAAGTTGTTGCTCAGGGGATCGATGACGATTTCGTCGTTTCCGCCCAAGTCTATTCCCATGGCGCTTGCCCCGGATGCCGCCAGGTTGCCGACCAGTTTAAAGGGCGACAAAGCCACTTTCACCAAAAGGTTCATGACAGTTTTCCAGATGATTTTTCCGTAAGAAAATTCAGGGTCCTTTACGTTGCCGGACACAGGAATGTCAAACTGGATCTTGTCGTCCTTGTCCTTAAGAATGTACAACCCGATTTTCATGGGGACGCTGAATTCCGGAGTGGCGTTCGGGTCCTTGTCCGCCACATCGATGTTGTAAATGTCGATGGTATTCTTGCTGTTGATGTCCCAGTTGGTCAACTTGTTTTCGCTGGCGAATGCCAAGGTGCCGGAACTGATGGGGTAGCCCGTAAAATGGTGGCTGTAGGGCGTGAAATGCTTAAGTGCCAGATTTTTTACGCTGATGTAAATGTCCGTGTTGCCGATGTCCGAAAGGGCTCCCTTGTACTTTAAGGACAATACTCCTCCTTCGGGAAAATTTGCGCTTACGTTAATGGCACAGGGGCTGTTGAAGTTGATATTGCTTCCGTTGACGGAGACGTTGCTTACGGTATAGGCAAAGGGCTTGCTCAGGGTGAAATCGTTGGCGGAAACCTTGGTATTCTTGACTTGGAACTTGTTCACCGCAAATTTCAAAGGCTTTTCCTTGGGGGCGGAGGTGCTTTCTGTGGGTTCCTCCGTGCCTGTCAGCGCGGTGGTGTCCTTTTTTGAATTCAGCAGAACGTCGATGTTGTTCCTGCCGCCTTTCATCAAGTCCAGATGCGCAAAAGCACCATCCACAATGACGGAATCCACCTTGAAATTCATTTCGTTTAAGTTTGCCTTGGCGATGCCTACGTCCACGTTGTTTAGACCCATGCTCTTGCCCGAGGTTTCCGTCAGAACGACTTGCGAAAGGTTTATGTTTCCGCTGATGTTGGAAGAAAGGACTTCGTTTACGTTGCCCTCCACATTGACATGGACGTTGAGCGTTCCGCTAAAATCCTTGTAGTTGATAAAGTCCCGCAGGTAGGGCTTGATGCACGACAGCGCAAACTGGTTCAGCTCAACGGAAACGTTGAAGCCTTGGGTCTCCATGTTGAAAAGGACCTTGACCTTCAGGTCGCCCCCGTCGGCAAACCCCATGGTAATGCCGATGTCTGTGTCCTGGTTGTTGAAGTAGACCGCGGGAATGTCGATGGAAAAATCCTGGATGTGGAACTTGGAACCGATTTTTTCGTCACGATAAATGATGTTGCCTTTTTCAAGGACGATGTTTTCTGCAACGATGTCGAATCCGCCGGTAAGTTCCGTGGGGTTGAGGTTTATGGCCTTGACAGAGTCCGCTTTCGCGGTGTCTGCCTTCGGGGTGTCTTCGTTTGGGGAAATTTTATTGACAGAGTCCGGCGCTTGTTCAGAACTGGATAGTTTATCTAGAATGTCGCTGAAGTTAAAACGATCTGCGTTCTGGACGACGTTCGTGTACAGTCCCTTCAGATATATTTCGCTGACGTTGATTTCCTTGGAAAGTAGCCTGGTGGGGTTCAGGTTCAAACGGAACTTTTCAAAGGAAACGAAGGGCGTTGTGCCGTCGGCCTCGAAAATCGCGAAGGTGTCTACCGTGACGGTGAACGTTGCCGGATTG
The DNA here is from genome assembly GCA_021443065.1 of Fibrobacter sp. Taxonomy (GTDB): domain Bacteria; phylum Fibrobacterota; class Fibrobacteria; order Fibrobacterales; family Fibrobacteraceae; genus Fibrobacter. Next base: position 5 of record JABUUR010000189.1, on the reverse strand, counting down.
AAATC
>JABUUR010000125.1 GCA_021443065.1 Fibrobacter sp. | reverse complement strand
TGCGGGGAGGAATCCCGGCGCGGAGGCCGGGAGGACAGGTTGCGGAGGCCGGGAGGACAGGTTGCGGGACGGAGACTGTTTTGAATGAACTAGTCGACGGTATTTTCGTCGGTAACGGTAGTTTTCATTAGGCAATAGACACCAAATGCGGAAATGACGCAAGCAGCGAGAATTGCAACATACTTAATAATTCTGCCCATAAGTAAAACTCCTTAATGATTGTTTTTTTTATAAGATATTTGTTTTTTTTGAAAAAAGCAAGCCCGGTTCCACAAAAATCACATTTTTCAACGGTTCTTTGTTAGAATCATGCAAATCACCGGCAATTTCTTGTCCACCTCGTTTTCGCTAGGGATGATTTCGCTTTCGATTATGGAGCAGTTCAGTTCCTTTACGAAAAACTCCAGTTGGGAGCGGTCAAAGCCCAGCCAAATGTGGCCGTGGGTGGTGCGGAAGGATTCTTCCTTGTGCTGGGCCAGGTCCAGAAGGGCAAGGGTTCCGCCGGGTTTCAGGATCCTTACCGCCTCCTTCAGGGCGAGCCTCGGGTCCATGGCGTGGTGCAGCACCTGGCTCATAAGGACAAGGTCCGCAAAATCGCCCGGCAGTCCCGTCTTGACCATGTCCGCGACCTTGGGCGACACGTTCTGGATATTTTTCTGCTTCAAGATTTTCTGGAAACCGCTAATGACCTTGGGGTCGCAGTCCAGCGAAGTCACATGCCTGCAGCGGTTACAAAGCATAAGGGACAGGTCGCCGCCCTCGCCACAACCGACGTCCACCGCCTGTTCAAAAGGCTGCATCAACTTGCTGAACAGGCTGATCTGGGCCTTGAGGCTTCCGCCGGCCTGGTCCAACTTGTGAATCTGGTTCTTTGTTTTGTCGGAACGTTCTTCCAACGCCTGGGCGGCACGGCACTTGAGCACATCCTTGTCCGGGAGTTCCTCGTAGGCTTCACGGATCATGGAAAGCATGCGGTCGCTCAGGTAAAGTTCCTCGCTCAGGCGGTAGTAGGCCTTGATGCCGTCGCGACGGTCCTTCAGCAAATTGCAGGACGAAAGTTTCGCCAGGTGGCGGCTGGCGTTGCTCTGGTGAATATCCAGGATGTCCTTGATTTCGTTGACGGTAAATTCTGCCTGGTCCAGGAGCAAAAGAATCTTTAGGCGCATTTCGTCGGAAACTGCACCAAACAAGTCCATGCTGGGGACGATGGGTTCACGAGTATAATTCGTATTTGCCACAAAAAAACTCCGGAGGAGGTTATACCGTCAATATAATTTTTTAGTTTAAGCCTGTGGAGACAAAACATTCAATATGCCAGGCACTAGCCTTATGCGCAGCCATCTGCCTATGCCTAGGCGGTCAAAAAGCATGCGCCCGCGAAGAATACCGGCTCTTTCTCCCCCTGGACATACCCCTTTCGTTAGCATCCATTGCCGCCACCGGCATGGGCACGTATCTCTATAACCAGATGGACGTGATGGATCCCGCGGAACTTAGGGCGCAGAAAGACTTTCTGCCCTGGGACCGCTGGCTGGTGGGAAACTACAGCAGAACGGCCCAGACGGCGAGCCGCGTGGGGTCGGCCCTGGCGGTGGCCCCCCTGGCAATAGGCGGCATAGCCTGGTATACGGGAAAATCCAACGGTACAGAATTTGGCACTTTCACCTTGATGTTCGCCCAGGCCCTGTTACTCCAAAACGGAATAAACCTGGCAGTCCGATCGCTGCAGGTGTGGCCCAGGCCCTATATCTATTCCGAAAGCGGGGCGGGAAAAAACGCCGCGGAACTTGCCAAGGGCGAAGCCTACGGTTCTTTTTTTTCGGGACACGCCTCCGCCGCGTTTACCGTTGCGGTTTTTGCTTCCGAATGGTTCGACTACGCCTACCCCAACTCCGCCTACACATGGCTTGTGCGGATAATGGCGTTCTCCCTTGCGGGGGCAGAAAGCATTCTGAGGGTGGCGGCAGGCAAGCATTACATCACCGACATCGTGGCCGGGGCCCTGGTTGGCACAGGTTTAAGTTACGGAATTCTTACGATTCATAAAAAACGGAACGAAAAGTTCTCCCTGTGGGTGGGGCCCAATGTCGCGGGCGTCACACTTAGACTTTGAAAACATTTTATAACAACCGCTTAAAGAATCTGCGATATATATTCAAAGAAAACAATGGCGCGGAACCTTCTTCAGAGGTTCGCAAGGTGCGTCAAAAGGATATTAGGTCGTTATGTTCACTCTGTCTTCAAAATCCATCATCGTGGCTTTCGTTGCGTCTGCATTTATTGCCAGCGCAAGTTTTGGCGCCCCAGTAAAAAAGATGGGAGGCCACAAGGTGGTTAAATCCTCCAAGTCAAAGTCCCAGCTGGTTCACCAGAAAAAGAACGCCTTGGAACAGCCCGCGGAACCTTTGAGCGAAGAGGAACTTTTCCAGCAGGCGCTCAAGAGCAAGAGCATTTCTAACGACGGCAAGATTCTCACCGACAAGCGGGACGGCAAAAAGTATTCCATCGAGATTCGCGGCGACAAGGCCTGGATGAAAAAGAATCTGGCTTTCAGCATTTCCACCCCCCGGCAGTGCCTGATGGAAGATGAAAAATCCTGCCAGAAGTACGGGCGTTTTTACAGCCATCAAGAAGCGAGCAAGGCCTGCCCCGCAGGCTGGCACCTGCCCGACGACGGTGAATGGCGTGACTACCAGAAGGACCGTTCCAAACTGGATTGGAAGGACCTGGGCCAGGGCGGGTGCAAGAGCTGGGACGGCTATTGCGAAAGTTCCTCCACCGGCCACTACTGGTCTGCCTCTTCTGTAAAAAAGAACACCGGGCGTTCCTGGGAATTCCGCAGTGCGGCAAAGAGCATCAACCGCACCGACGAAGAATCGAGCAAGGGGCTTTACGTTCGCTGCGTTGCCGACCTTCGATAAGTTTCTCTCCACCTCATAGATTGCTCCTCCTAACAAAAAAAGAAAACATCCTGTCTTCGGGCAGGGTGTTTTTTTATGATGCAGGGGGGATCCCGGGGCGATCCCGGGATGACAGTGCGGAGGGGGATCCCGGGGCAAGCCCGGGATGACAGGTTGCGGGGGGAGGTCCCGGCTCCCCGGGGCAAGCCCGGGATGACATTCAAGCGGGGGCCGGGAGGACAGGTTGCGGGGAAGTCCCGGGGCAGGCTTAGGCCGGGAGGACAGTGCGGGGGGGAGATCCCGGCTCGGGGGCCGGGATGACATTCAAGCGGGAGAGGTCCCGGCTCCCCGGATCAAGTCCGGGGCAGG
>JABUUR010000088.1 GCA_021443065.1 Fibrobacter sp. | reverse complement strand
GAGTGTCCGGAGGCACCCACCTTGGTCATGTCCAGTTTCTGGTACAGGGGATCGCCCGGGGTCTCGTTCTTCTTTGCAAGCCAGTCAAGAGCGGGCTTGCCGCGATCCATGCCGTCAGGAGATTCACTGGTGGCAATCACCACGAAACCATGGGATGCCAGTCGGCGGATGATTCCTTCGTAAGCGGTGGGTTCGGTGCCGCCACCGGGGCCCCACAGCACGACACCGTGCTTCTGAGTGGTAGAAAGATTCTTGGGGTATGCCAGAACGCCACCGCCGTTGTCGCCGGTTTTGGTCTGGTAAACCACTTCCATGTAGTTCTTGTTCTCGTCCGTATCGTTAGCAAGGAAAATTCCCTTGGGGGCTTCCTGAGGGGCTACAGAAGAAGAGGACGCAACCGGGGCTACGGAAGAGGAAGAAGCAACGGCCGGAGCCACGGAAGAACTGGAGACAGGTTCCTGGGGAGCCACGCTGGAACTAGATGCCACCGGAGTATTTGTATCGACGGTAGAGCTGGATACGGCTGCAGGTTCCGACGCGCTGGAAACCGGAACGTCGGGATTGGCAGGATTTCCCTGGTCGCCCACTCCCTGGCTATCGCTGGAGTTTCCAAGCGCAGGATCGTCGGGAAGTTCGCCCACAGAACCCGAAGAAATCTCGCTGTTGGTATTGGGGTCTACCGGGTTGGTTTCACTGCTGCAGTTCACAAAGGCAAGGGCACCCAGGGCAACCACAGCCATCTTCAAAAATTTAGACTTCATCGTCTTACTCCTTATTGTTTTCCCACACACCATTGATTAACCCATACACCTACAAATTACCTTTGAAAGCCGACATTATGCATTGTCCAAGAGCAGTTGTCATGGACAAAATGTCAAAGCACATTAATTTGTATGCAATCCATTTATCAGATAGGCAACCGAACAAACCAAGTGTTGTTATTTACAACGACACACCCGCTGAACATTTTTTTCTACACACAATATTTTGTATTTCACGTTAAGAACACCTATAAAAAATCATTTTTCTAGAAGTACTCTTTAATCTCGCAAAAAACGGTCCTTGCACAGAAATATTTCTTACACAATTTCCGTTGTAAAAACAATCCAATTACAACAGAAAAGCACCCCCTGTAAAAGGAGGCGTTTTTCAAAAAAAGAAGCCAAAATTTCAAAGCTAAAATTGAAAAAATTTTTATACATCCAGCAGAAATCAACGCAGGCGGTCGCTGATGCTTGCCAAGAACTCTGCACGGGTCTTTTCGTCGGTCTTGAACCGTCCAAAAAGCTGAGTGGTCACCATGGTCGCACCGGGCTTTTTTATGCCCCGCATGGTCATGCACATGTGGCTTGCCTCCAGCAAGACCGCAACGCCCTTAGGCTCCAGTTCCTTCTGGATGAGTTCCGCAATCTGGCGGGTCATGCGTTCCTGGATCTGCGGAAAGCGGGCGTAGAATTCCACGACGCGGGGAATCTTGGAAAGGCCCACCACGCAATCCCCGGGAATGTAGGCCACGTGGGCCTTGCCCGTAAAAGGCAAGAAATGATGTTCGCACATACTGGCGAAGGGGATGTTGGGCACCACAATCATCTCGTCGTACTTTTCGTGAAAACGAGTCTTGAGAATATCCTCGGCCTTTTCCTCACCGGTAAGGCTGCTCATGACCTCGGCGTACATCTTGGCTACGCGTCTGGGCGTTTCCAGCAAACCTTCGCGATGCACATCCTCGCCCATTCCTTCAAGAATCATCTTGAAGCCGTCTTCCATTTTCTTCAAATCCATAAGGACAATTTCCTATTGCAGCACCTGGGCCGCGCCTATTTTTCCAAGGGCAGAACCAGAATGCGAGACTTCCGTTTCTGATTGTAGTGTTCGCGCTTGGTCCTGGGAAGTTCCTCGATGGAGCCGTCCACGAAACCGAAGTGATAGAACCAGTCCAGGGCCTGAGTGGTCAACAGGAACAGCTTCTTGCATCCCTTCATGCGGCCAACCTCGATGAGGTGCCGGACAATGGCGTCGCCGATACCGGACTTGCGGTAGTTGGCACCCACGGCAATGCCTGCGACCTCGGCCATGCCGTCTTCGTATTCGTGAAGAGCGCCGCAACCGTGAATGCTGTTGTCGATGCTGTACACTACGTAATCCTTGAGCCTTTCAGAAATGCTTTCCTGTGTCCGGGGCACAAGGAATCCCTTGTCGATATAATCCTGCATAATGCGCAAGATATCGGGAATGTCTTCCAAGTTCGCCGGCCGTATGCTGGAGTACTGGTTGGCGTACACCATGGTACCGTCGCCCCGTGCGGAGAACACCTCCTGCAAAAGGCTGCCCTGGAACTCGCCGCTCAGCAGGTGCACGCGGTTCGCGCCGGCCCTGCAAGCATGGATGGCGTTCATCAGGTAATCCATCTGGGCAAAATTCAGCACGTCGGAATTCAGTTCCAGAAGTTCCTGGGCCTGGTCCACGTCCAAGGCGGAAATAAGGCCGTTGTCCGTAGGTTCCAGATACTTGGTATTCTTGCCGGTCACAAGGCCCTTCAACTTGATACCATCCTGATTTCCGATAAAGAACAACTTGCCCACCTTCAGGTACTTGCAAAGTTCGGTGGCCAATTCCGTAGAACTGATGTTGTAGGCATGCCCGATCTTGTTCCACCCGATGGGGGCGATAATCGGCACAAAGTTCTCGTCGAGCAACTGTTCCAGGATTTCCTTCTGGACGCGTTCGATGCGGCCGGTGCGCATGTAGTCCACGCCGTTCACCACACCCATGCTGCGGGCCAGGATCCAGTTGCCCTGGATACCCCGGAGGCCGCTGGCGGTCAAGTGGCTCATGATATGCTGGGCAGCCCCCAGGGACGCCTGTTCCACGTGGGGCAAGGCCTCTTCGCAGGTGAGCCGCACACCGTTATGGAACTTGGAATCCAGCCCCCAGGCCTTCAACTGGGCGTCGATGGAATTGCGGGTGCCGGGCACGATGATGATCTTAATTCCAGACTTGTGCAGAAGCCCGATATCTCGCATGAGCACCGGAAAAAGAGGGTGGCTCATCAAGTCGTCTTCAATCTTCAGGACAAACAGTTGACCCTTGAAGCGTTCCATGTAACCGAACACTTCGCGAATGAAACCTGCGACCTCAAAATGCTGGGATGTAAAATCATTCGGATTCATGCCAAGAAAAATAAAAAAGTTTTTTGACGGTGCCTACGCGGGGGCAGTTCTCACAGGTCAAAAGATAGACGAAAGACGATAGAGGCTCGACCTCATCGTTCACCCCTCAAAGCGACGATATAGAATTGTTGGCAACTTTGTTGCCTTACAATTCTTAGGTTCG
>JABUUR010000185.1 GCA_021443065.1 Fibrobacter sp. | reverse complement strand
TTCTGTTCGGCTTCGGCCGGCTTTACAACGATTCGATCTGCTAAAGGCTTGATCATTTTTCTGTTCCTTTTTTTTGCGGCAGCCTTTTCGTGGCGCCATTTGTTGTTTTTCGGCTACAATTTAGCAAGAAACGTGCCAAGTGTTAAACCGTAAAAACACGTTTTTTTATTCAATTTTGCAAGAATTTGTGATTATTTCTGAAACATTGCGGTGCTCGGTAAAAACCAGATTGTTTCAAAATGAAACAATCTGCCGGCGTAGTTCCTGCAGATTGCATCAACAAAGGAGTCTGTAGATAATCCAGCGAAACCCGTGCCAGTTTTTTGCTCGGATTACTTGATGGTGGTAGTCAGGCGGAAAGCCAGGCCCACGTCGCTCATCAGGTTCTCGCTATAGATGCTGAACTGGAGTTTGGACTTGCCGATGTTCTTGACCATGGCGATGGTCCATGCCAGGTCGTCGGCATCGGGCTTTTTGGGGTCCAGACCGCCACGGTCCTTGATGTATTCCATTTCCAGGTAGAAGTTGGAAAGAGCATTGTTGATCCCCGGAACGATGGCGACGGGGAGTTCGAGACCTACATAGAACGGCATGTACATTTCGCCATCCTTGTTCATGTAGGAAAGTTCCTGGGCCTGGTAGTTCCTGGGGAGCCCGGCATCCTTTGCCTTGACCTTGCCGTTGACATCGTAAACCTTGTTGTCCAGGTCGTCGTCCTGTGTATAGAACAGACCGTATTCACCGTAGAGGCGGAGGTTGGGCATGAAGGTGTAGCTGGCGAAGGCAGCCAGGCGGTGGGTCATGTAGGAGGTGTGGTTCATCTGGTCCAAGATGTTTGCGCGGTAGGCCAACTTGAGTTCCAGGGGGATCCAGGGGAGTTTTGCGTTGTCCTCGATGCGGATGTAGCCGGCATCGGCACGACCGTCTCGAACGCCCACCATGGCGTTCAACTGGTTGAAACCGTGTTTCCAGCCGAGTTCAATGGCGTTGTGGCTGTAATCGCGCATCCACAGGCCTCGGGTAGAGAGGGATTTGTCGAGATAAGTACCAAAATGGGTGGATTGGGACCAGTCGGTTTTCCAGCGGCCGATCTTCAGGTTCAGATCGCCGTCGGTCAGGTGCCACTTGTAATTTGCCCAGTAGAGGTCTGCCAAAATCTTGTCGTACTTGGATGTCTTGCTGCCGTTGGAAAGGTCGTTTCCGAACTCGGGGGCGAAAATGCGGAGCATAATCAATGCTTCCAGGTTTTCGGACTTGTAGGTGCCGCCGATGTTGGCGCGAATGTAACCTGAGCTGAAGATGACGGTATCTTCGGCGACAGAACGGGTAACGTGGGTCTGGACGTTGGCCTTGAAATTCATGTTGTCGACGGCGGAGGCCGCGTCGGCGGCAAGGGCGGAAATGCCCAAGGCCAAAACTGCGGCGGCGATTTTCGTGAAGTTCATTATGTACTCCTGTTTTATAAATTCGGCGCAAAATTTAGAATTTGGGGCCGTGATTTCAAATAGGGAAGGCTGTAAAAAAGTCGTAAAGTAACTATCTTTAGTGTTGAAAAAATCAAATTGGAGTGTATGTGATGAATAAACTCGCTATAGCCCTTTTGGTGGCCTTGACCATGTCGGTTCCCGGGGCGTTTGCAAAGACGTTGTCCCCCAACAAGACCCATGCGGTGCTGAACGTGACCTACACCAATTACGATGACGTTCCCCAGACAAAAAAGAAACTTGTCTTTGTGGGGCAGAAAAAGCCCAAGAACAAGATTACGGTCACTACCGACATGTACGGTGAGGCCAGTTTCTTGATTCCCCGCGAGGATACCTATAGCATCTTGTGCGAAAGCCTGACGGGTCCCTTTGAATGCGGCAACACGCCTTACGTTTCCATGACCGCAAGCACCGGGGGGATCACAGTGGTGTTCGACGATACCCGTGCCGAACTGACGGGGGTGAACTTCAAGGCTGGCAGTGCCGAACTGGTTCCCAGTTCCTTAAAAACTTTGGATGCGGCCATTGCAGGGTTAAAACGTAATCCCAAGGCGAAAGTCGAAGTGCAGGGCCATACCAGTTCCGAGGGCGGTGACGATTACAATCAGCAACTTTCGGAAGACCGTGCCAACGCTGTTCGGGACTATATGATCCGCAGGGGCATCGATGGGGGGCGCCTCACGGCCCGTGGTTACGGCTCCAGCCAGCCCAAGGCCGACAACGACACCGAAGCCGGTCGCAAGCAGAACCGCCGCATTGAACTGGTGGTAATTAACGCCGAAGAATCCCAGTAGATGTAGCTTTAATTCAGTCGGATCCCGCTATCGTCGATGTAAATTTTTCCTTCGCGGAACAGGGTGCCCAGAAGTTTCTTGAAACTCTTCTTGGACATGCCGAATTCCTGACGGATGATTTCGGGGTCGGTGTGGTCTCCGTAGGGGAGGCTCCCTCCGGCTTCTTCCAGCTTTTGCAAAAGGGCGTTTGCGCTATCGCTTTTCATGAGCCCCTTGTAACCGATGGGGTTGAGGCTTAGGGTTATCTTTCCGTCGGCAGTAAAACGCTGGATAAAGCCCGGCATGGTGTCGCCGATATAAATGCGTTCCATGCCGGCGGTGAGCATCAGGCGACCGGTGTAGCGGTAATCCACCAGAAAATCGACATAATCCCTGGTGACCTCGTAGGCGGCCAACTGCACACGTTGCCCCACGTGAAGTTCGGAGGTGTCGGTATCCAAGAAACTCTTGATTTTTTCGGTGGCCACGATGCGGTTGCTCTTGTCATCCACAAGGATATGTACAACGCAGCGGTCGCCACGCTGGAGTTCGCCCAATTGTTGCTTGTACGGTAGGAACAAGTCCTTGTTCAGTCCCCAATCGAGAAATGCGCCCACACGGTTCACGTCCTTCACGTCAAGAACGGCAAATTCGCCGGCCTGCGCGTAAGGGTGTTCCAATGTGGCGATGGGTCGGTCTTCGCTGTCGGTGTAGACGAATACGTCTACCACTTCGCCTTCTTCCAGTGTGAATTTGTCGCGGTTGCCCGGGAGAAGAATGGTTTCCCCACTTTCCAGTTCCAAATAATAGCCCTGGGGGGCAATGCTTTCTACCCTTGCTCGATTGTATCTTCCAAGATCCATAAGTTGCCGTTCCGTTCAAGTGATATTTCAAATATAAAAAGAAGTTCAATCGTCTGCAAATGGTATTCGGTTATCAGTTATCAGTTGTCGGTTGTCAGTTATCAGTTATCGGTGGTTGGTGGATAGGGTCCATTAAAAGACGACAAATGCAAAAGCCGAGAGTAAATGGTTATCTGTGGCCGGTTCTCAGTTATCGGTTGTCAGTTGTCGGTTATCAGTTATCAGTTATCAGT
>JABUUR010000066.1 GCA_021443065.1 Fibrobacter sp. | reverse complement strand
CATCAATATCAGAAGTTCCTTTTACACTGGAACTGCTAGAAACTATAGAGGAACTAGAAGCAACGCTGGAACTCGACTCTTCATCATCGTCTTCTTCCTGTTCTGCAAGGTACTGCTCGCAGGTTTTGCCCTTGTCCTCCTGGTTGTAGGAGTACAGGCTTCCACCGGCATCGCTGCACTTGAGCACATAACCCGAGGGGCAACCCGTCCCAAGGGTGCTGGTCACAAACAGCGCTTCCTCTGCCGAAACGTTGCAGCTTGCCTTGAACTCTGCCGCCTGGGGAATATTCGCGGGCATTTCTCCGCAGGTGTGCATCCCGTTTATTTTCATCACCATGTCGCAAGAAACCACCGTTTCTGAAACCTCGGAGGAACTGGACTCAACGCCTTCGCTAGATGACGAACTTACGGCACTGCTGGAAGATTCCGCCTCGCTACTAGAAGACGGACTTACTGCGCCGCTGGAAGAAGATTGCGCCGCCACACTGGATGAAGAAACCGCCTCCTCGCAAGATGAATATTCCACTACGCTACTGGACGAAGAACTCAGGACACTGCTAGAGGAAGCAACTTCACTGCTGGAAGACTGCCCTTCAGAGGAACTGCCGGCCACAGGAGAAGAACTGGAACTTTTATCGCCCCAAATATCGTCGAACAAATCCCACTTTCCGTTTCCGCAGGCATATTCCGCATCCTCGTCGGTCACGTAGTAAATCCATCCTTCGATTTTGGAATCGCAGGCGGGCAAATCCTTGAAGGTCGCCACGGTATCGTCATCGTATCCGGGTTCCTTGCTGGAAGAACCGTTGTCGCCACCGCAGGCGGCAAGCACCAGGGAACCCGCGGCAAAGCCGAGGGCCAAACCTTTACTTATGTTACGTTTCATGATATTTTTCATTTTTCGCTCCTGCTTAAAAATTCTAGTCCACACCCACTTTAAAACCAGGCAGATTCGCCGCAAGCCACAGGTAAAAAAGCCCATCCGAAAGGCAGATGACTAGGCAAAGGGTACTCCCTCTTGAAATAAACTGACTTGAAGTCTTTTACTGCACCATTGTGCAGCCCCCCCCGCAATATACATGCCAGCGGTACCGGCACGGCCGGAACACAATGAACCTGCAACGCCACAAGGCGAAGCCCCAGGATTCCAGCATTCGACAGAGGGATATCTCATAAGCGCATTAAAAATATAATTTTTTCACTTACAAGTCCAACGTTTCGCCCCTATTTTGCCCTCGCCCTTGACCCCTCCCCCCTTTTTTTCTATCTTTGGGCGCAACTCAAATAAACATCAACTCCATTTGTGGAAAATAACATGAAAAACATTGCTACTCACAGAAATATCGGTATTTCTGCCCACATCGACTCCGGTAAGACCACTCTTACCGAACGTATCCTCTACTACACCAAGCGTATTCACGCTATCCACGAAGTTCGTGGTAAGGACGGCGTCGGTGCCACGATGGACTCCATGGAACTGGAACGCGAACGCGGCATCACCATCCAGTCCGCTGCCACATTTGCCAGCTGGACCCACACCAAGAGCGGCGAAGCCGACACCATCAACATCATCGATACCCCGGGGCACGTGGACTTCACCATCGAAGTGGAACGTTCCCTGCGCGTGCTTGACGGCGCCATCCTCGTCCTGACCGGCGTCGAAGGCGTCCAGTCCCAGTCTATTACCGTCGACCGCCAGATGCGCCGCTACCACGTTCCTCGCGTGGTGTTCGTCAACAAGTGCGACCGCTCCGGCGCAAACCCGCTGCGCGTTGCCGTGATGCTCCAGGAAAAGTTGAACCACAAGCCCTGCGTCATGCAGATTCCTATCGGTCTCGAAGACCAGCTGAAGGGCGTGGTGGACCTGGTTGAAATGAAGGCCTACTACTTCGAAGGCGACAACGGCGACGACATGATCGAAAAGGACATTCCCGCCGAACTGGCAGACCAGGCCCAGGAATACCGCGAAAAGCTCATCGACTGCTGCGCCGACTACAACGACGAAATCATGGAAATGGCCATGGAAGGCAAGTACGGCGTCGACGAAATCGACAAGGCCCTCATCAAGAAGACCATCCGCGAAGCTTGCATCAGCCTGGAAGTCACCCCCGTGTTCATGGGTTCTGCACACAAGAACATCGGTATCCAGAAGCTTTTGGACGGTGTCGTGGACTACCTCCCCAACCCCACCGAAGTGGAAAACAAGGCCCTCGACCTGAACAACAACGAAGCCGAAGTGGTGCTGAAGTCCGAAGACAACGCTCCCATGGTCTCCTACGCATTCAAGCTGGTGAACGACCGCTACGGTCAGCTGACCTACATCCGCGTGTACCAGGGCGTCATCAAGAAGGGTGACATGATCACCAACATCTCCACCGGCAAGAAGGTTTCCGTGGGTCGCTTGGTCCGTATGCACGCCGACGAAATGGTGGACATCACCGAAGCCGGCGCAGGCGACATTGTCGCCCTGTTCGGTATCGACTGCGCTTCCGGTACTACCTTTACCGACGGCAAGAACAACTACAACATGACCTCCATGCACGTTCCCAACCCGGTGATCGAGCTGGTGATCGAAGCCAAGAACCGCGATGACCTGGACAACATGTCCAAGGCCCTGAACCGCTTCACCAAGGAAGACCCCACCTTCCAGGTGGAAGTGAACAAGGAATCCGGTGAAACCATCATCAAGGGCATGGGCGAACTTCACCTGGATGTGTACATCGAACGTATGCGTCGCGAATACAAGGTGGACGTCCAGACCGGTGCACCTCAGGTGGCATACCGCGAAACCATCACCCGCGCCTCCAAGTTCGACTACACCCACAAGAAGCAGACCGGTGGTAGCGGTCAGTACGCAAAGGTCGTGGGCGAAATGCGCCCCATGGCAGTGGAAGGCGACTCCGAAAAGGTCTACAACTTCGTGAACTCCGTGGTGGGCGGACGTATTCCCAAGGAATACATCCCCTCCTGCGACAAGGGCTTCCAGAGCTGCATGGCTGCCGGTTCCCTCATCGGCTTCCCCGTGGTGGGTATCGAAATGGACGTTCAGGACGGTGCATTCCACCCTGTGGACTCCTCCGACATGGCCTTCCAGGTGGCAGCACGTATGGCTTTCCGCGAAGCTTTCGCCAAGGCCGGCGCCCAGATTCTCGAACCCATCATGAAGGTGGAAATCCAGACCCCCACCGAATTCCAGGGTTCCGTCGTGGGTAACGTTTCCCAGCGCCGCGGTACCATCGTCGGTACAAACGAAGAACTGGGCATGACCACCATCACCGCCGAAGTTCCTTTGTCCGAAATGTTCGGTTACGCAACCGACCTGCGTTCCATGACCCAGGGCAAGGCCGAGTTCACCATGGAATT
>JABUUR010000015.1 GCA_021443065.1 Fibrobacter sp. | reverse complement strand
GCCACGAAATCTTCGCGATTGCGATGTTCAAACACAATCTTCTTGGTGTCCATGCGCAGTGCATCCACCGGACAAGCCTCGGCACAAAGGCCGCAGAACACGCAGACCAGATGGTCGATGTCAAAGCGCATGACGCGCTTTTCGATACGGGGGTCGTCGGACTGGGTGGCTTCGATAAAAATACAATGTGCAGGGCAGGCCGCAGCGCACATGCCGCAGGCCACGCAACGGGGAGTGCCATCGGGGCGAAGCATCAGGCGATGCTTGGCGCGGTAGCCGGTAGTAATTTCCGGCTGGCCCTCGGGGTAAGAGATGGTGGGCAGCTGTTCGTAACGGAACAGGCCGCGGGCAGCATGCTTGAGGGTTGTCCACAGACCGCGCATGGCCTCGAAAATGTAGAGGCGTTCCACGATGGTCATGGGTTTCTGTTTAATAACGCGAGCCATTAGTTACCTCCGAGAAGCTTTGCGACAACTGCGGTCACAACGAGGTTCACGAGAGCGATGTTCAGGATAATCTTCCAGCCGAGATTCATGACGTGGTCATAGCGGAAGCGCGGAAGCGTCCAGCGGACCCAGATCCAGACCCAGCAGAACGCGACACTCTTGACCACCAGCACCAGCAGGTGGATGGCGGCGGTACCGAGGGCTGCACCCAGGGTGTTGGTAAGAACGCCGTCGATCATGGTCTGCACCGGGTTGTAGAACATCCAGGAGCAAACGCCGGCAGCGACGAACACGGCAACTGCAAGCCAGCCCACGATCTTGTACAGCTTGTATTCCTGGAGAATGACCATCTTGTTGCTCTGCCTGGAGGCAAGGAGTTTTTTGGAGTAACGGTGCATCATGTGGAGGAATGCAAGGAACAGGAAAGCAAGTACCCAGCAGAGGATTGCCAGGGAGCCGCCCATGTGGGCCTGCATGGTTTCTGTCGAAACGAAGGGTACGGAGTAGCCACCCAGGAAGAGGGTCGCCATGAGGAAGGAACTGATGCAGATGTGGGAGTATTCGCCCATGTAGAACAGGCCGAACTGCATGGCACCATATTCGGTGTGGTAGCCGGCGACCAGTTCCGGTTCGCCTTCGGCAACGTCAAAGGGGGCTCGGCCCGTTTCCGCAATCGTCGCAATGAGGAAGCAGAAGAATGCCACAGGCTGTGCAACGATACCCCAGACGTGGTCTTCCTGCCAACTGACAATGTCGGTAAGGCTGAAAGAGCCGGCCAGCACCAAAAGACCCATCATGGAAAGGCCCTGGCAGACTTCGTAGCTGATGGTCATGGAGGTGGTGCGCAAGGAACCCAGGTAACTGTACTTGGACTTGGAGGCCCAGCCTGCCAGAACTGCACCGTAGGCAGAAAGGGAGGAGAAACCGAACAAGAGCAAAATGCCCACTTCAGAATCCAGTATGGATCCGCTGATGGTCACGGCCTTGCCGCCCCATTCGAAAACCATAGGGCCGAACCAGGGAATAACGCAAGGTGACAGGAACACGATGGCAAAGGGAATCGCCGGAGCAACGTAGTAAAGGAACTTGCTTGCGCCCTTGGGAGCGAACATTTCCTTGAAGAACAGCTTGGCGCCGTCGCACATGTTCTGCACGTAACCCAGCAAACGGATGCGACCGAAATACGGGATCTTGATGTAGGAGCGGTTAGGACCTTGACGGTCTTGCATAAAGCCCGCGCCACGACGTTCCATGGGGATCAAAAGAAGGATGTAAAGGACCGGCACGAAGCAGAATGCGAACTTTGCAATCGTGATCAGCCATTCAACCCAGGATTTGGATTCGATGATATCCATTATGCGTTACCTCCTTCGAGATGAAGGCCAGTGCTCTTGATGCTGTCGTATGCAAGGCCTGCCAACGCGGGAGCGTACTGGGCAGCCTTCTTGAAAGCGTCGTAGGCACAGGTGAAGGTGTTGCCGGCAAGTTCCGAAAGAACTTCGTAAGCCGGTTTCAGTTCTGCATCGGGAGCGGTAGGGGCGGCATTCAACTTCTGGAGAATGCCAAGGCTGTTGACCATGGTTCCCTGGACCTCGCTCCAATGCCTGATACCGAAGGCAAGGGTGGCCTTGGCTGCGGTTTCGTCGTTGAAGGCGGAAAGGACGATGCGGGTGGGGATCTTTTCGATGGCGTCCATGGACTTGTTGCCGTCGCCAACGATGTCGTTGTTGACGCAGACCAAGACGGAGTAGTCGGAAACATGCTGGGCAAGTTCCCACAGGTTGTCGTCGGGAAGTCCCAACAGCTTGAAGCCTGCGCGGTTGGCCATGGGGTCGCCGCTTTTCGCGATGCCGTCGGGTTCGGACTTCATCTTGAGAGAGCCTGCGAAAATTTCGGCGCGCTCACCCAGGGAATCCTTGAGCATGCGAAGCGCAGCCAAGTCCTCGATGGTGCATTCGCCGCCGGCAACCAACGCAATCTTACCCGTTGCAGAGGCAATGGCGTTTTGCATGACGTGGATGCCGCCGATTGCAGGCAGGCGATTCTTGTTGAAGTTCTGGAAAGCCATGCGGCTGGTGTTAGAAAGCCAGCTGCGGTTCACCTCGGGATTGCAGCGGGGCATCACGCGGTAAATTTTTCCGTCGGCGTGGTCAATCCAGATGTTTGCCCCCAGGGAGTCGTCCATGGAGACCGTAGGCGTATGGGAAAGCAGCCACACACGCTTCTGGAAACGGAAGTACTTGGCGGTCATTGCACCCGTGGGGCACACGTCCGTCACGCACAGGTCGTATTCATGGTCCAGCTTTTCACCGGGGAACGTGGTGATGTAGGTGTGGTCGGCGCGGCCCGCCAGCTGCAACTGCTCGTCTTTAGCGATGGAGCGCATAAAGCGCACGCAGCGGTCGCACTGCACACAGCGTTCTTCGTCCAGAAGGATGCGAGGACCGATATCCACGTGCTTGCCGCCGCGGACCTGGCCCTTGTTGTCAACAAACTGGTGGGCGGGATTGCCATGGTAGTTCTTGCCGTATTCCGGACGCATGCGTCCTTCGTTCTGGCCTGCTTCCATGTAGTTTTCCTGCAAGGTGCATTCGCCGGCCTTGTCGCAGATGGGGCAATCCAGCGGGTGGTTCACCAGCATGAATTCCTGGGTAGCCTTGCGAACGTTCTTTACGCGGGCAGAAGAGGCCGGAGTGTAGATTTTCATGCCGGGGGCCACAGGAGTGTAGCAGGCGATGACCACCATGCGGCCCCGGGGGCCTTCCTGTTCCACCAGGCACTGACGGCAGTTACCGGAAACCGGAAGGTACGGGTGGTAACAGACGTGAGGAGTTTCAATCCCGACAGCCTTGAGGGCTTCGAGGAGGTTTGTATCGCCGGGAACCATGACGGCCTTGTCATCCACGAAGATTTCCACCTTCGGGCTGTT
>JABUUR010000211.1 GCA_021443065.1 Fibrobacter sp. | reverse complement strand
GAGAACCAGTTCCTCATGGATTTGGTAAGCAAGTGGGTCAAAGGATAAAAAGGCCAGCCCAAGAAATTCGCGAGGAGAAAATGACCGCAACTGCAGAAAACCTGGAACTCTTAAAAATCGCCCTGAAGGCGGCCGACCTGGCTCAGCAAAACATCCTGAAGTATTTCCAAAGCGATGTCGGGGTGGAATGGAAGGCGGACAAGACCCCCGTCACCATCGCCGACAAAAAGACCGAAGAAATTTGCCGTGAATTCTGGGCAAAGGAAACTCCGGGCTTCGGCGTCATCGGCGAAGAGTTCGGCATTGAAAGCCCCGATGATGAATACCAGTGGGTCATCGACCCCATCGACGGAACCAAGTCGTTTATCCACGGCGTTCCCCTGTTCGGCACCTTGATTGCCTTGTACCGCAGGGGCACTCCCATCGCAAGCCTCATCCGCATCCCCGCCATGAACACCGCGGTCTGGGCGGTTAAAGACGGCGGTGCATTTTTGGACGGAAAAAGCGTGCGCTGTTCCAAGGTGGAAAAGCTATCCGACGCCCTCGTGTTAAGCGGCACCGTCAACACCATGGAAACCGAAGGCTACGGAGAGCAATTTGCAGCGGTTCGTCGCGCCGCAAGACTACACCGCGGCTGGGGCGACTGCTACGGCTACTACCTGGTTGCCGCAGGCCGGGCAGAACTGATGATAGACCCCGTGGTCTCCCTCTGGGACATTGCCCCCTACCCGCTGATTTTCTCCGAAGCAGGCGGCAAGTTCAGCACAATCAATGGTTGCACTGCCCTTTTCGACGAAAGCGGCAAGCCCACAGCCCCCATCTACGAAGGCTACACCGGTTTTGCCTCCAACGGGCTAGTGCACAGCGAAGTGGCAGGGTATTTTAAAAACTAATACGCAAAATTCCATACAAAATTATCATCCCGGCCTCCGCCCACTTGTCATCCCGGCCTCCGCCCGCTTGTCATCCCGGCCTCCGCCCGCTTGTCATCCCGGCCTCCGCGCCGGGATCTCATTTTTCCGCACTCGACTTCCCAAAGGGTTTCGTAAGGACAATCAGCACAGGTGTAATGGTGTAATCCGCAATCAAAGCGGTTGCAAGCCCTATACCCGCCATAAGCCCCACCCGAAAGAAAATGGTCACAGGACTCACCATATAAGCCAAGAACATCATGCAAAGAATCACCGTGGTGGAGAACATGCTCTTACCCACCTCCCTAAAGGACCCCTGCACCGCCTCCCGGTAACTGCCGGAACGTTCAAAATGCAGTTTGGCGTGATTTACAAAATGTATCGTATCGTCTACAGCGATGCCTAGGGCCATAGGCATCACCATCATGGTCATCATGTCCATGCTGTAGCCCAAGAATCCCATGACCCCGCCTATGACCCCGATGGTCGCCACATTGGGTAAAAGCCCAATGAATCCCGTGCGGAAACTCATGAAAGCGAGAATCAAAAGGGCGGCAATAACACCGATGGATACGCAAATGGATTTTATTTCGCCCTTCACCAGTTTGTTGTTCATGGACGCCTGTTCCACTGCGTAGCCCTCCACGCCCACTTCACCGTGAGGGAAATACTTTTTTACGATAGTCTGGGCGCTGTCAATGTCAACATCCACCTGCTTGGAATTCCATTCCTTGAGTTCCACATGGATGTATGCCATCTTGAAATTTTCTGTAACGCCGCCAATCATAACGCGAGGATTCCCCGCAGTAACCTTCGTAAGGGGAAGTTTTCCCAAGTCAGCCATAGCGCTGTCCAAAGAGGCGAAATTAGAAGGATTTTTAAAGGTAAGGGAATCCGCAGCCCCCCCCACATCAACCATTATGTTGTACGAATAAACGTTGGCAAGTTCCGATTCCATCAATTTGACCAGCCGTTCAACAAAGGGCAGTTTTGTTCCGAACATTTCCACATAGTCCATGTTCACCTTCAGTTTGGTGCAACCGATGGCACTCATCACCACAGCGACCACAGTCACAAGAATTATGGGAATCCTGTAATTAAAAATCTTACCGCCAAACTTTGCAAAAAATTCATCGACACGGGCATCCCGTTCGTCGTTCCGCCTTTGTTTTTCGGAGACTTGAACATTCCGGTTATTTTCGCCAAAACTAAAGAAAATAGGCACAAAAATAATCACATACAGATACACGGCAAAGACCATGGCTGCACAAATGGTGCCCACAATTTTAAGAACAGGCATTTCCACAAATAAAAACGACAACATGGTGGCAACGGTAGTGGCAACCGTAAAGAATATGGGCCAGCCGGTTTCCGTAATGGCTTCCACAATGGCATCCTTGCGATTTCCCAGACGACGAAAGGCCTGCTTGAATCCGTTGATAAAATGGACGGAATAGCCAACGCTTAGGGCCATGCCAAGCATCAAGGGCAGCGTGAACAAGGTAAAGTCAGGTTTAACTCCAAGCCAACCGCAAATTCCAAATACCGAGACCATGGCCAAGGCTGTAGCCAAAAAAGGCACAATGACCCCAAACTTGCTCCGGGTGAAAACCAGGAGACAGAATATCATAATAAACACGCCGATAACCACGGACCTTGCCGCCTGGGGCATGGTAGAGTCGTTCTTGGAAACCTCAAGGTATGGCTCGCCGGCTGCGTTCAAATCCCAGAGATCAGACTTGAATTCCGGGCGTTCCACCATTTCGGCCACAGCCCGGCCAATTCTTGCGGCATCGTCAGCAGGATCCTTATAGCGCTTGAGACTCAGGTGGATTAACGCCTCGGTGCGTTTCGCGTTTTCAAGAGTATGGATTTCTTTTGCCAGCGGGATGTTCACCATCATGTAGCGTTTCAGGGAATCCATCATCTGCACTATAGCGGAGTCCTGCACGCCGGTTTCGATGTTTTGCGACTCATTCACAGTCACTAGGACTGCCACGCTGGCATCGTTCCCGAAATTTTCCCGGAACTTTTCGGCATTTACCTTAGCCGGGTCACCTTCCAAGAACCAACCGTCATTGGTGTAAGAAAACTCGAAACGGAAAATTCCCATTCCAGCAACAAGGGTAAAAAGAATAATGGCAATCAAAAAACGCCCCCGATAACGGGTCTGCATTTTGCCGAACTTGTTAAAAAAACGGTTGATTTCAAGAACTTTCATAATTCGTGTCTAACTTTAATAAAATAAGCATAGAAATGCAAGGATAACATCCAAGCAAAAAAACTACATGGCAAGTATGTCCAGGCGTTCCTGAAGGGCTTCTTGCTCGTAGTCTGCAATCAGCTGCACCATGGGCGTTACGTTGTTTTGGCCGTAGTAGGCTTCGAAGGCGGCGTAATATTTACGGCGGTCGGTGAACTTGATGTCGATGGGCAGGTAACCAAACTTCATTAGGCCAAAGTT
>JABUUR010000108.1 GCA_021443065.1 Fibrobacter sp. | reverse complement strand
CTCCGCTTTACAAGGCGGGGCTTTTCTATATGGTTCCTACGCGGGGGTAGCTCTCGCAGATCAGGCCGCCTCAAGACCCAGGTGCATAGAACAGCAGTTTTGTTTCGGGGGTGCCAGATTGCCCTCGCCATTCGATTAGAAACCCCCAAAAATGAAATGAGACCACCCCACAAGGGGGTGGCCTCATTTCATCGGGGTAGCCAGATTCGAACTGACGACATTCTGCTCCCAAAGCAGACGCTCTACCAGGCTGAGCTACACCCCGATTTTTACTCGACTAAACAAGAAATGACCGATTCCAAAATACTTATAAAAGTTCTCGGAATCGGCCATTCCTGAGCTATGAAGGACTCGAACCTTCGACCCACGCCTTAAAAGGGCGTTGCTCTACCAACTGAGCTAATAGCCCGAGTGAGTCCAAATATATTAAAGATTCACCCTTTTGTAAAGGTAAACCCCCAATTTTTATTCCATTTTTCGCAAAATATCGCATATTTTAGTTTAAGACATCCTTTTCAACACTCATAATTTTTAGATTTACACCATGAATTTTAAACGCATTTTGCCCATAGTCCTTGCATGGCTCTCCATTCCCGTTGTGAGCCACGCCTACTTTACGCAGGGTGACGCAGGGCAAGAAGTGTTTTCCTTTATCAACACCTTCGACAGCCCTCGCAACACTGCCATGGAAAAGGCAAATGGCGCGGGGCCATCGGTCGATCCGTCCATCGTACAGTTAAACCCGGCGGCAATCCGTTTACCCGAAGGCAAGAACCGCATTGCCGAAGCACATTGGCAAACAGGAACATTCTCCGACAACCAGGGCAGCCTTTCGTACACAGGTCACGTAGACAAGTACATTTTCCAGGTCAGTTACAACTGGCTGGACTACGGTTCCATCGACGGTTACGACGAATACAACAACGCCACCGGTATTGAATACCAGCCCTTCAGCCAGCTCACCACCGCAACAGTATCTTTCCCCATGAGGCATTTTCAGTTCGGAGCCACCCTCAAGTTCGCCTCCGATAAACTGTCGGAGGACGAGGGCGACCGCACCGCTTTTGGAACCGCCTTTGACTGGGGTTTTGCATGGCAGTCCAACAGCAAGCAATTTGGGCTGGCCCTCGCAGCCCGGGATTTCGGCCTGGTATGGCGGGACTACTCCGACGACGGAGACGACAACTACTACCCCATGTCCCAGACTTTTGCAATTTCCGCCTACCTGAAGCCGACCTCAGTTCGACGTTTGAGTTTGTACGCCAGCAGCGACTTCCCCCGCTTTCAAGAGGCCTTCTTGAGTCTAGGCGGCGAATATTTCCTGGGCGAAAGTTTTGCAGTACGACTGGGTTTTTCAAGGACCTGGCTGGACCTTTATCGCGATGCCTTGGAACTCATGGCCTCCAAGAAACGCCCCGACGAAACAAACCGTGCCCACATGCTTAGCGCAGGTCTCGGATACAACACCGACCTTTTCGCGGTGGACTACAGTTTTTCTTACCTCGCCCAGGGCCTAGGCATGGAACATCGGGTGGGCCTGCGTTTTAATTTCTAATTCGTTTACGCACAGTTACACCAATGCGACAGTTCGACGTTTTTGTTCTTGACGACACCTCCGATTTTGACAGCTGGATCCCGCAATTTGAAGATCCCTCCCTGGGCTGGTTCCACGTTAAAAACTGGAACGACGAACTTGAAAAACTTGACGCCGAATGGATTGTCTTTGCGCACCGCTCCATCAGAATTGACCGAGATTTCTTGAACAATCTGGCGCAGGTCATCGACGGCTACCCCATGGTAGACGCCTTTGCTCCCCGACTTAAACTGGAAGGCAAGTTCATCGGCGGCATGGTCCTAGACAATTCCGAAGGTTTCTCGCCCATCGGTGAAAACGAACAAATGCGTTTTGTGGCATCCCCAATCCCCCTCATAGGCGTTTTCTCCCGCAGGATTATCCAGCGGACAGGGCTATTTGACAAGGACATGCCTGCGGAATTGCAACTGGCGGATTACAGCCTCCGCATGTACCACGCCGGAGGGAAAATGTTCAGCGTGCCATACCTGGTGGCAGAGCCTGCAACAGAAATTTCATTCAACTACAGGTTGAAAAACTTGACCAGGGACATTTGGAACCTGATTTACAAATGCCTGCCTCCCGCCAACTTGATATGCTATACCTTATGGCACCCCACCACCATCGGTAAATGGTTTCAAAGAAAAAAGATTCTAAAATTCAAATGCGAAAAAGCCACGGCACTTTCAAAACTTTCTAAAAAGACAATCCAGGAAATTTCGGTTTAAAGAACCCTCTAGAAAAAAATCCAGATGGCAATCCAGAAAACCATCAGGCAGAATTCCATTTCCTTCGTAATCCCCGACAGAACACTGCTGAACAAAGTAATTCCGCCCACGGCGGCAATACGTATCAATGAGACATCGACTCCGCGGTAATACAGGGAGACTGCGCCGAACAATTCTACCCATAGCCAAAACACCTGGGACATAACCAGGTAACGCCTTCGCTTATGTTTCAGGGAAACAGTCGAAAAGCAAAGGCAAAGTCCCAACATCTTGAAGGGGTAACTTTCCAACAACGGTGTTTCCGAAGGTGTCGTAAAACCACCCCCCAAATAGGTATAGACCATGTACAACACCAGAAAGCCGATAATCAGCAAGGAGTTCCTGTACAAATCGGAACGTTCCCTCCAAAGGAACATGGCGCATCCCAAGGAAAGCAAGCAGGCAAGGGCGTTCAACAACGGAGTCATTTTTCCTCCCCTGCAAGGTTGCGCATGTAATGAACCAGTCCGCGGGCTTCTTCTTCGGTCAGGCGGCCTTCGTAGGAATTCATGTTGCCCCGACCTTTTAGAATCACCTGCACCAAGGAATCCACCCCAATGGAATCCAGCCGTGCAATATCAAGTTTCTGGGGCACTGGATAAAATTCACGAATAAATTTTTCGTTGAACTTGCCGTCGGCCCCGTGGCAACTGGAACAGCGGGCATTCCAAATCATGGGAGCGCTTGAAACATGGGTGGGCGCGGAATAGACTAATTCTCCACCGGGTTCGCTCTCGCCCCCACCATAAAAGGCACCCAGCAATCCAGCAAAAAACGTCAACGCCAAAACAATCGCAAAACTCCAGGCAAAAAATCTTTTTTTGCTGAAACTTTTGATTTCTGGTAAAACATCTTTGTAAAAAGTCTTTCCCACAACAATCAGTGCCGCAATCAATGCGGTCAAGGGATAGACAAGCGGGACAAATTGCAGCAGGGACAATTCAAGATCGTCGTAAGCAAGCCGGGAGGCGCACCAAAGGCAGAAAAGCGTAGACAAGGAGACTCCCACAAAAACCGGGAAACGCAGGTTTTTCGTTTCGTAGGAACGCCAGGGTTCCATA
>JABUUR010000194.1 GCA_021443065.1 Fibrobacter sp. | reverse complement strand
CGCCAGGCCGACCGCGAAGGCTACCCCGAAGTGGCCGAAGCCTACAAGCGCATCGCCTTCGAAGAGGCAGAACACGCCGCCAAGTTCGCAGAACTTCTGGGCGAAGTTGTCTTTGCCGACACCAAGAAGAACCTTGAACTTCGCGTTGCCGCCGAAGCAGGGGCTACCGAAGGCAAGCTGGCTCTCGCCAAGCGCGCCAAGGAACTGAACTACGACGCTATCCATGACACCGTCCATGAAATGTGCAAGGACGAAGCACGTCACGGCAGCGCCTTCGAAGGTCTCCTGAACCGTTACTTCGGCAAGTAATCCTGCACAAGGCGATTACCGAGGTCTCTATGCACGCTACCGCAGAAATACTTACGCAACACGGCATCCGTCCTTCTCTCCAGAGAACCACGGTGTTGCGCTTTCTGCGTAGCGTCAAGACCCACCCTACAGTGGACGAGATTTATCAGGCGCTTTTGCCTGAGAATCCCTCCCTGTCCAGGACAACGGTTTACAATACCTTGGAACTCCTTTGCGGCCACGGCCTTGTTTCTACGTTGGATTTCGGCGAAGGTTTTTTGCGTTACGATGCAGTGCACACTCCCCATTGCCACTTCAAGTGCAGCGGATGCGGGCGGGTTTTCGACATCATGACGGCACCACCCGATGGTTTAGGCGTGTTGCCCGAAGGTTTTGTATTGAAGGCGGTTCAATTGAAATTCCTGGGGCTGTGCAAAAAATGCTCCCGGAACGAAAAGGCAAAATAGTACGGGACATTTGATGATGCAAGGGGAATACCCCTTGGAATTCCCACTGTAAGTTCATTTAAATGGAGAATGTTTGTCCATGGCTTTACTTTCGCTGTCATCCCTGGCCTTACCTTTGCCGTCATCCACTACGTGGACAAGTCTTTCTAAGCGCTAACGCGCTAAGAAATGCTGTCATCCCGGGCTTGCCCCGGGATCTTTTATGCGATAATGTAGAGTTTCTCCCCATACGGGGACCAGCCACACTGCGTTCGTCTTTCGATAATGCGGGTGATCCCGGCTCCCCGGATCAAGTCCGGGGCAGACTTAGGCCGGGATGACAGAATGAGTAGCCGGAATGAGGTGCTTACATATCGTCGACGATTACGCGGTAAAACTCCAGGAACTGTTCCGGGGATAATTCCTCCGCACGGACTGTGGCGGGATAGTCCAGAAGCTCGATGGCTTGCTGGATTTTCTTTTTTTCGTAGGCCTTGCCAAAGGAATTGGTGAGAGTCTTTCGCTTTTGGGTAAAGGCTGCGCGGACAAAATCGAAGAAACCCTCGGGAGCCTGCAGCGGATTTTCACGGGGAGTAATCAGCATGGTGGCGCTGTCCACGTTGGGCCTGGGAGTAAAATGTTCCGGCCCGATTTTACGGAGAATCCGCGTGTCTGCGAAAGCGGAAACCAGCACGGAGAGGCTGCCGTAATTGCTGCTGCAGGGGGCGGCGCAAATACGTTCGGCAACCTCCAGCTGGACCATGCCCATAAAGCCCCTGGTCAGGTGGAGGCGGGGCATGAGGCCTGCGATAATGGCGGTAGAAACATTGTAGGGGAGGTTCCCTGTAACCCACGGCTTTTCGTGGGCCTCCAAAAAAGCCTGCAGGTCGAACTTCAAGAAGTCCATGTTCACGATGTTGAAGTTCTTGCGTTTCCCGAATTTCTCGTTGAGCACTTCGACGCACTGTTCGTCGATTTCTACGGCGGTCAGTTCTACGCCGCGGTTCAGCAGGTGTTCCGTCAGGGCGCCATGACCGGGGCCGATTTCAAGGACTGCGTCGCCTTCGTCGGCGGGCAGGTCGCCTGCAATGGCGATGGCGGTAGGTACATCCAGAAAGTTCTGGCCAAATTTACGACGGCGTGCTCTATCCATAATCAAAAATTTAGAATTTTTCGGTTTGCCTGCAAAAACCCGCAGAAAGAATTGCTTGTATCGAGTTTGCGCAGATCAGATTCCCAAAAATTTTTTCAGCAGGCCCATACGCTCCTTTGCGTCTTTCAAGCCCAGGGCGTAGAGGGCGGTAATCTTTGAAGCATCCTTTTCCACCCGGCCGATTTTCAAGTTGACGCTGGGGCGGAACACGAAAGAACGGCCCTCCTTTTCCCAGGCGCAAAGCGTCCTTAGGCATTTATTGTAGCGGGTGTGGCGGTTGGCCACGGCCTCCACGAATTTCGGGTAGCGTCCGTAAACCAACCTGTAGAGGGGAACCAACTTGTTGGGGCCCTTGGTGTAGCCCATGGGCCGTGCGGCAATGACCACCTGTTTCTTGTAGCCAATGCTGTCCATGAACTCGAAGGGAATGCTGTCGGCGGTGTTCCCGTCAAACATCTTTTTGCCCTGGTAGTGGACCATGCTGCTTGCCAGTGCCAAGGACGATGAACTGCGTATGGCGTCCATGTCTGTCCGTAAATCCCGGACTACCAGGTACTCGGCGCCTCCGGTTTCTACGTTGCTTGCGGCGGCATAGAAAGGGGTTTCTACGGCGTTCCTTGCGAAGGTTTCAAAGTCGAAGGGATCGATTTCTTCGGGCACTGTGTGGTAACAGAACTTCAGGTTAAAATAATTGCCCGTAAAAAGCCAGTTCCTCAGGCTCATGTACCGCTTGTCCTGGGAGTGGATGGTGTCCAACCGAAAATTCCGGTTGCGCTGTTCGGAAAGGTAATTGCAAAGGTGCGTGGCGCCTGCGGAGGTGCCCGCGTATGCGCCGAATTTTATCCCCTCGTCGTGAAGGGCGTCCAGGACTCCTGCGGAGTACGCGCCCCGCATTCCGCCACCTTCCAGGACCAGGGCCACGTCGTTTACAAAGACTTTGAACATGGTTCAAATTTACAATAATGCAGGGGATTGTCGAAACCAGATTCAGGGTAGGCCTGTATTTCGGGGCATCTGAAAAAATTTTGAGTATATTTTACGTGTCGACAATTCAAGGAGAATTTTATGGGATTGCTCAATGCGATTTTAGGTAACGCTTCCCAGGTGGAGCAAAGCGAAATCGATGAAAAGTTTTCGAAGGTCCTCTTTCCGGGAGAAACCGTCGAGGTTGGCTACAAGGTCATTCGCGACGTCTGGCTTTTTACATCACACCGCTTGATAATGCTGGATGTCCAGGGTGTCACCGGAAGAAAAAAGGAGTATCATACCATACCGTATGCCTCCATCCGTCATTTCGCGGTGGAAACGGCTGGCACCTTTGACGACGACTGCGAAATGAAATTGTTTGTTGCAGATTTGCCCGAACCTTTGAAATATGAATTGAGCCGGTCGGTAGACGTAATCTCGATTCAGAAACGTTTGGCAGAGCATATCTGCAAATAAACCGCAATCGCAGTTAGCCTTCCATCTCGGGCCCCTTTGCTACGGCCTTCAGGATGATGGAAATTTCAACAGCCAGGAACA
>JABUUR010000432.1 GCA_021443065.1 Fibrobacter sp. | reverse complement strand
TTCGTTTCCATCGAGATGGGAACGCAAGAAAATGTAGATGTCGTTGAGCAGGCCATGGATTACGTCAAGGGAGTTTTCGCATGATTTACGAACGCAAGCCCGGTGTGCCGAAATTCGAATGCGATGTTTTTTCTGCCAAGCATCGCGATTATGTTGTACTAATTCCGATTATCAACGAAGGCAATCGCATAATCCATGAATTGGAACGGGCGAAAAAAGCAGATGTTTCCAGCGTGGCAGATATTGTAATTTGCGATGGCGGATCAACGGATGGCTGCACTGAACGCGAACGCTTGATTCAGTTGGGTGTATCCGCATTGCTCACAAAGCAAGATGCCGGCAAGCAAGGTGCGCAACTTCGCATGGGTATTTGGTGGGCGCTGCAACAGGGTTACAAGGGAATCATTACCATTGACGGAAACGACAAGGACAGCATCGAGGACGTACCCCGTTTTATCGAAAAACTTGAAGAAGGCTACGACTTGATTCAGGGTTCTCGATTCGTAAAGGGCGGAGTGGCCGTCAATACGCCCTTTAGCCGTTTGCTTGCCGTCCGCTTGATGCACGCCCCCATTATATCGCTTGCTGCACGCCAGTGGTTTACCGACACCACCAATGCTTACCGCGGATATTCCACACGCTACCTGACGGACGAACGTGTAGCCCCACTGCGAGACATTTTCGTTTCTTACGAACTATTGGCCTACTTGTCTGTACGAGCAACGCAGTTGGGCTACAAGGCCTGCGAGATTCCCGTTTTGCGCGCCTACCCGAAATACGAAAAGACACCGACGAAAATAAGCCCTCTCAAAGGGAATTGGAATCTATTGAAAATCCTGTTCAAGAATCTTTTTGGAGCATATAATCCTTGATGCTGGAATCACTGAAGAAAAATAGCAAAGGCATCGCTTGCATGCTGGCCTCGGCAATCTGCGTGTGCGTTGGCCAGTTATTGTGGAAGTTGTCTGCGGAGGCTGGCATTATTCCCATGGCCATAGGGTTCTGTTTTTACGGACTCGGGGCCTTCCTCATGATTTTTGGATACCGCTTTGGCAAGCTTTCTGTTTTGCAGCCCATTCTAAGCGTCAATTATGTTGTAAGTATTGTCCTGGGATTTTTGATTTTTGACGAACCCATTCTCATTCAAAAGTGCATAGGCGTTCTCGTGATCATGGTTGGCATCTGTCTCATTGCTGGGGGTGACGAAACATGATGCTTTACGTTTCCCTAGTTCTCATGACGATGCTTGGTGCCCTTGCATCCTTGTCTTTGAAGAAGGCCTGCGGTACACAGAGGCTTTGGGCTATCGCAAAAAATGTTTTTTTCTATGTGGGCGGATTTTTGTACCTGAGCACAGCCGTCATCAACATCGTCTTGTTGCGGTACCTGGAATACTCTGTTGTACTGCCTTTTACTTCGTTGACCTACGTGTGGTCCACCATTCTTTCAGCAAAAATCCTAAAAGAGCATGTGTCAAAAAAACAGATGGTAGGCCTAGCCTTGATTGTGCTTGGAAGCTGCTTTTTGATTTTTTAAGTTATGGAGGAGGTCCCGGGGCAAGCCCGGAATGACAGCAAGCGGGGGCCGGGATGACAAATGTTTAGAACTGTTCCAGAATCTGGATGCGATCGGAGGTCTCGGGGTGGGTACTGAAGATGGTATTGACTTTTTTCACCAGGCCATGAAGCACACCGTTATTGTCTTCCTCGTCGGGATGAATAATGTAAAGCTGGGCCACGTCGTTGCGGTTGACGCTAGAAAGGCCGGGTTCTTCGACAACCTTGCGCAGGGCCCTCGCCAAGGGCAGGGGGTCGCCGCATAGTTCCGCGGCACCAGCATCCGCCACGTACTCTCGCTTTCTGGAAATTGCCAGACGGTTGATGTAACTAAAGAAGTATGCCACCGAGGAAATCACAAAGCCAACCAAAGCCACGATTAAAATAATCGCAATTAACCCACTCTCATTCTTGTTATTGCGACTCCTGCGGGGTTGAGAACGGAACATCGCCTTGACGACTTCCATGAAGATGCTCTGCACCAAGGAAATCAAGCCAACGTATACAATGCACACGACCATGAGGCGGGTATCGCGATTCTTGATGTGAGTCAGTTCGTGGGCCACTACGGCGGAGAGTTCGTCGTCATCCAGCTTTTCGATGATTCCCGTCGTTAACGTTACAGTAAAGGACTTGACGTCGATACCGCTGGCAAAGGCGTTCAAACCCGAATCTTCGATGATGTTGATCTGGGGCATTTCGATGCCGCCTGCGATGCAGAGGTTTTCGACAATGTTGTAAACCCTGAGGTTGTCCTTGCGCTCCAGGGGCTTGGCGTGAGTCACATGGCGGATGAGGGACTCATTGAAAAGGTAGGCGATCAAGAACCAGACGGCCACAATGCCAAGGGTATACGGCAGCACTTTCAAAAAACAGAACCAGACCACAGGCCAGCTGGAACCGTATGATTCACTGCGCAATGAGGCCGATTCGCGGCAGGCGCTCCCCACGGTATTCCCGGTGGCGGAGTCCATCACCACGTCACTAAAAAACTCACAAGTCAGGCCGAAATAGTCCATCACAAAGATGAACGCCCAGACCATAGCCAAGATAATGACGGGGTACATACACAACAGGATCGCGGTGTTCCTGTTGTTCCGCCAAATCTGGGTTTGCATCCCGACGTATTTCAATTTAGATTCGCTCCGCTTTAGATTGTAGACGAAAGACGAAAAATTTATAATCGCGATTCGCGCAACTTATTTCTTGCTTCCGTCGGATTACGGCATTCCTTAGAACTTGACTTCGGGGGCCTTGTTCAAGGTTTCGCGACTTTCGGTAGCCTCGTACATGGCGGCGCGCTTGAAGTTGAACATGCCGGCGATAATGTTGCTTGGGAAAACTTCGCAGGCGTTGTTGAATTCCTTGGTGGCGGAATTGAAGAACCGGCGGGACGCGGCCAGCTTGTTCTCAATGTCGGAAAGTTCGGTCTGCAACTGGAGGAAGTTGCTATTGGCCTTCAGTTCCGGGTAGGCTTCCAGGGAAACCTTAAGGCCGGCAAGGGCGCTGGACATGGCCTTGTCTGCGGCCACCTTTTCGTCGACGGTCTGGGCACCCATGCCTGCGGCGCGGGCGGCTGTAATCTTTTCAAGAACGGAGGCCTCGTGGGCCGCATAGCCCTTGACGGTAGAGACAAGCTGGGGCACCAGGTCAAAACGCTGCTTGAGTTGCACGTCGATGTTTGCGAAGGCGTTTTCGCGATTGTTGCGCAACTTTACCAACTTGTTGTAGGTGGTAATGAACAAAAGCACCAGGACGACGACTGCAATAATGATTCCGATAATCATTTTTTCTCCTTGAGTTTGGTTTACCTTGTAAATGTATAATAAAATAGGTTCCCGGGGCAAGCCCGGGATGACAAACGC
>JABUUR010000260.1 GCA_021443065.1 Fibrobacter sp. | reverse complement strand
CGCTAAAGCGCTAAGAAATGCTTCATCCCGGCCTAAGCCTGCCCCGGCCTTGAGCCGGGAAGCCGTGATCCCCCAAGGGCAAAAGATTTTTATAAAAAAAAAGGCCACGGTTACAAAACCGCGGTCTTTTGCATTAAACCATCAGCAGAAATCAGGTGGTGTACTCGGCGTTGATCTTCACGTAGTCGTAACTCAAGTCGCAGGTGAATGCGCTTGCGCAGGCATGACCGATGTTGAGAACCAAGGTCACCTTGTATTCCCGCTGGCGAACAACGGCGTGGAGCGCATCCGTCTGTTCCTTGGAAAGCTGCACCGGGCGCCCCCCTTCCAAGACTTGAACGTCGCCAAAGTAAAGGTCCGTGTGTTCCGCCACCATATTGCAGCCGCTGGAACCCGCAGAACTGAGAATGCGGCCCCAGTTGGGGTCTTCACCAAACATGGCGCACTTGGCCAGGTTGCTCGTGCCGATAAAGCGAGCCATCTTCAGGGCTTCTTCGTGAGATTCGGCCTTTTCGATGCGCAATTCGATAAGTTTCGTAGCACCTTCGCCATCGCGGACGATATCCTTGGCCAGGCTCTGCATAATCATGGTGAGAGCAGCACGGAATTCGCCCTGTTCAGACAAAGTAAGGTCTTCGTACTTGACGCCGCTCATGCCGTTTGCAAGGAGAATGCAAGTGTCGTTGGTGCTGGTGTCGCCGTCAACGGTAATGGCGTTAAAGGAATCCGCAATGTTTGCGCGGAACTCCGCAAAGAAATCGATGGGCAAGGCGAGGTCGGTGGTAATGAAGGCAAGCATGGTAGCCATGTTGGGGTGGATCATGCCGCTGCCCTTGCAGGCTCCGCCTATGGTAACCACTCCCTTTTCAGTCTGGATTTCAACCGCGTGGGACTTCAGTGCAAGGTCCGTGGTAAGAATCGCCCGGCCAAATTCCTCGGAAGCATCATTGCGCAGTTTTTCAACAAGGCGAGGAATACCCGCCTCGATCTTGTCCATGGGCATCAGGTGTCCAATGACTCCGGTACTGCAAACCAGCACGCTCTTGGGAGTAAGGCCCAGGGCTTCCTCGGTAAGGGTCGCCATACGTTCGGCATCCTTGTACCCCTGTTCGCCGGTGCAAGCATTTGCGTTACCGCTATTGACTACAACGGCGGAGGCAAAATGGGCATGTTCCAGGGCGGCCTTGTCGTAAAGCACAGGTGCTGCCTTGACCTTGTTCGTTGTAAACACGGCAAAGCAGCGGGCAGCCTTTTCACTTTTCAAAAGAGCCATATCGGCGTTCCCGCTGGCCTTGATACCGGCGCAAATTCCCGATGCGGTAAAACCCTTGGGAGAGCAAACTCCGCCTTTATCCAACACAGTATACATAGAATCTCCTGTTGATTTCTAACGCTGTAAATTATAACAAAAAAAGCGGCAAAGCCCAACATTTACTTGTTTCGCTCCCTAAAAAAATTCTAATTTAGGGCTATGGCAAAAACACCCTGTACTAAAGAGACTTACGACAAGCTGGTAGAACGTTACAACTTCCTCAAGAAGACCGAACGTCCCCGCGTAGTCGACGAAATGGAAGAAGCCCGCAAGCAAGGCGACCTGAGCGAAAACGCAGAATACCACGCCGCCAAGGAAATGCTCTCCCACATCGATTTGGAACTTCCCAAACTGGAAGACCAGATTGCAAACGCAATCATCGTAGAATTCGACGCCAATTCCGAAACGGTCCGTTTTGGAGCCACCGTCATTGCAAAGAACCTGGCCACCAAGCGCGAGGTTACGTACCAGTTGGTAAGCCCCGAAGGCGTAGACCCCATGAACGGAAAAATCAGTTTCAAGAGCCCCATGGGTTCCGCATTCATGGGCAAAAAGAAAGGCGAAATCGTCGAAGTTGTCACCCCCAAGGGCACTAACAAGTTCGAAATCATCGACTTCAAGTAAGCAAGCCCTATGATTCTAGCCCTCATCGGTAAGGACCAGTTCACCAAGGACAAGCAGATTGAAAAATTTCTGCTTGATTCCCTCGGCGACCGCAAAGACGACCCTCTTTCCAGGCAAATCGTCTACGCCACCGATACGAACATTCCTTCCGTAGCAGGGCTCATCATGGAAAGTTGCGGAGCCATCTCCATGTTCTCTCCGGAGCAGGCGGTAATAGTCCGCAAGGCCGATGCCATGAAAGCCGACGAAACCAAGGCTCTCACCCGCTGGCTAAAAGACGCCCCCGATTGTAAACTGCTCCTGGACTTCGACGAACTTCGGGCCAACTCTGAACTTTACAAGGCTCTCGCCAAAGTCGGCAAGGTCGAAAAGTACGAAGAACCCAAGCAATACAAAATGCAAGAATGGATTGCCGGCATGGTGCCCTCCCACTTTGGCAAACCCATCGATCCTAACGCCAGCCTTTATCTGGCCGACGCCTTGGGAACAAATACCAACCTCGTCCGCGAAGAAATCGAAAAGGTCCTTCTGTACAAGCCGGACTGCACAAGGATTACATTGGACCTGGTCAAGATGCTTGTGGTACCCCAGCGCGAAATCCCGCCCTACGAAATCCTGAATTTTTTCGGGATGCGCGACCCGGCAGGCTACACCAAGAAACTCCACGAAATCCTTTTCGGAGGCGGCGACGCCATTATGGTGACCAACGCCCTGTACAGTCACGCCATCGACCTGTTGAACTTCATGTCGCTAACCGCAAAGGGCAAGACCCAAGAAGAAGCCGCGCAGGCGTTGGGCAAAAACTATTACATCTTCTGCAAGCAGGGGAACGCCGCCGAAAGTTGCCGGCGTTGGGGCAAGCCCCTGCTTTGCCGAGTCATCAGCCGCCTCGCAGAACTGAACTACGAGTTTAAAAGCACCAGCTGGACAACCGTAAGCCAGGAACTGGCCCTTGCCGCCCTGGTAGTCCGTTGATACGGCACACATCGACAAGTCTTAAGTCTGCGAATCTAAAATGCAAAAGGGCCCCGCATCGCGGAGCCTTTAAAATTTCGAATGTTAGGGTTTATCAGTCCCAACCGTCGTCTTCTTCGATAGTTTCCTCTGCTGCGGGAGCCTCGGGAGTCTCTTCAGCAGGTTCTACGGCCGGAGCAGGTTCTTCTGCAACAACTTCTTCGGCTGAATCCTCTGCAGGTGCCTCGGGTTCTTGTGCTGCAGGAGCCTTTTCGGCTTTCTTTACCTGGGGATTTTCTTCGGCCTTGGGGGCTGCGCCAGATTCTGCCCGGTCGGATTCATCGGCAATGCGTACCGGGGCTTCGGAAATATCTACGTTACCCACATAGTTGCGGATAATGCGGGGAGTCACGAAAATGACCAGGTCCTTCTTGACCACAGACTTGCGGGTGTACTTAAAGAGGTTGCCAATCAGCGGGATATCCTTGAGGAAAGGAATGCCGCTTTCGGATTCCTGGGATTCGTTACGGGTAAGGCCGCC